>NZ_JBHVHF010000193.1:0-15860 GCF_042800315.1 Streptomyces sp. NPDC057638 | reverse complement strand
GCCGGGACACCGTCCCGGGGCCCGGGGGCCTTCCCCGTCCCTCCCCCCACCCGGTGATAGCCCGCACCGGCGCGGCCCTGTGCCAGGCTGCCCCCATGCCGACCACACCCGACGGGCGGGTCATCCCGCCGCCGCAGGCCGATGAACGGGCCATGCTGGAGAGCTGGCTCGACTTCCACCGCGCCACCCTCGCCCTCAAGTGCGCGGGCCTGGACGACGCGCAGCTGCGGACGGCGTCCGTGGCCCCGTCCGGGATGACGCTGCTGGGTCTGGTGCAGCACATGGCGGAGGTGGAGCGGAACTGGTTCCAGCGGATCTTCGCCGAGCGGGATGTGCCGTGGGTGTACGAGGGCGATGACAGCGGCGGGTTCGCGCTCACCCCGGAACGGGGGCTGGAGCAGGCACGGGCGGACTGGTCGCGCGAGATCGAGACGGGACGGAAGCTGATCGCCGGGGCCTCGCTCGACGACGTCGGCACCTTCGCGGAGCAGGACGCGCGGGCGGTCGGCTCGTCGGCGGTCTCGCTGCGCTGGATCCTGACGCATCTGATCGAGGAGTACGCGCGGCACAACGGGCACGCGGACCTGATCCGCGAGGCGCTGGACGGTACGACGGGTGCCTGACCGGGCCCGGTGACCGGCGCGCGTCCGGGCCGCTCCCCAGCGGGGGCGCGTCCCCGTACCCGTGGGGCACCACCCCCCTACCGCCCCAGCCACTCCTCCGGCCCCATCACCACCACCGGGCGCGCCGCCGGATCCAGCCGTCTCAGCAGTTCCCGCATCTGCGGCTTGCCGACACCGACACAGCCCGCGGTCCCCGCGCCATGGTCGACATGGACCCAGATCCCGCCACCCCGCTCCGCCCCGAGCGGCCGGGTCCAGTCCAGCGGGGTACGGCCGGGGACACGGTTGTAGTCGACCGCGACCACGTAGTCGAACGCCTCGCGCAGGCTCTCGCCCTCCACGTTGGTGCCGCTGGCGCGGAAGGCCCGGCCCTGGTCGTACGGGAGGCGGGTGCCCGGGTCATGGAGGCGGCCGCCCGCGTCGGTCAGGGTGAAGACCCCGGCCGGGGAGCGCAGATCGCCCATGCGGTGGTGCTCGGTCCAGCCCCGGCGGCCGTTGCGGGCGGTCCAGACGGTGGAGACGGACCTCCATCCCGGGGTGGTGGACACGGTGGCCCCGGTGGACTTCGCGGCCACCGAGCCCGTTCCCGAGCCCGTTCCCGACCCCGACCCCGACCCCGACCGCGCGCCCACGCCCACCGGGTTCCGCTCGTACAGCACCACCGTCGCGTGGCTGGAGTCCTCGCCCCGGCCGGTCACCACCAGTGCCTGGCGGGTGCCGGGGTGGATCAGCGCCCGGGTACGGGGGCCGAGGCCGGGTATCTCGGCCGGGACCGGGGCGGGCGGCGAGGGCCCGGCCAGCGCCGGGACGACGGCTCCGGCGCCGTCCGAGGGCCTGGCGGGATCCGTCGAACAGCCCGCCAGCAGCAGCCCGAGGGCGGCCCCGGCCAGCGCGACCGCGCGTAAGCCCCGCGCACGGGAACCACACGCACGTGAACCCCGCGCGCGGACGACACCCGCGTGGACGACACCCACATCGGCCCTCACATCGGCCCCCGCGTCGGCGCCCGTGACAACGCCCCTCGCCCGTAGGCCATCCGCCCGCATGGCTTCCGCCCGCATGCCATCCGCCCGTATGCCTCCCACGCGGACACTCCCCCGACGAGAGATCACGGCTTCACGGACCCTTCCGAGGAGGTGGACCGGTTCTCCCCGAGCCGGGCGCCCGCCAGGATCATCTGGACGTCCTTGACCACATCGTCATCGGCACCCCAGGGCCGGGTGGCACAGACATGGGCCTCGACGGCCGCGTCGGGAACGCCCTTGTCGGCGACCATCGCGTGGAACTCGGCCGTTCCACCGATCGCCGCGCACTGGGGATTCACCGACATCAGCGACCTGAGCTGCCCGCTCGTACGGAACTGCGTGGCGCCTTTGCTCCCCGGCAGGAGCGTCAGGACCACCAGCGCGCCCCCGGGCCGCAGCTTCGACACCGCCAGGCACTTGCGCCACTCGCTCCCGCAGACCCGTGGCGGTGTCAGGGGCTGGGTCGCCAGTTGCAACAGCGCGAGCTTCCTCGTGGACGCCGGGGGGATCACCGCCGCCTGCCATGGCGGCGGCGCCAGCAGCGACAGCCCGGCCAGCTCCGGGAAGGCCGCCCTCCGGTCCAGCGGCGGCGAGAACGACTCCGCGGGCGGTACCGGCGGTGACACCACGGAGGTCGGTGATGGCGGAGCGGCCGGGAGCACCGGACCCGGAACGGTCTCGCGCAGCGCGGACGGCAGCAGCGTTCCCGCCAGCACCGCGGCCACCAGGACACCCACCCCCACCCCGGCCACCCGCCGTCGGCGCCGGGTGCGCCGTACGCGTTCGCGGACCTGGTGGAGCCGGTCGCCCGGCGGGCTCAGCGCCGGGACGGCCCGTTCCAGCAGCACCCTCAGCTCGTCCTCGCGGTACGCGTCGTCCCGGTACGCGTCGTCCCCGTTCCCGTCGGCGCGGTAGGCGCCCTGACCATCCACGGTGTCCCCGCCGTTCGCGTCGTTCGCGTACTCGTCGTCCCGGTGTCGGCCGTCAGGCTCCCAGACCACAGTCAGCCCTCTCCCTGTCGTCGGACGGCAGCAGACCCCGCAGGGTCCGAAGTGCCTTGGAGGACTGACTCTTGACGGTCCCCGTGGTGCATCCGAGGGTGGCCGCCGTCTCCTCGACGCTGAGGTCCTCGAAGTACCGCAGCACCACCACCGCGCGCTGCCGCGCGGGCAGCGCACGCACGGCCGCCGCCAGCGACTGCTCCAGATCCACGCCCGCGTACGCGTCGGCCACGGGTACCGCGTCCGGTACGTCGCCGTGCGGAACCTCACCGCGCCAGTGCCGCCGCCACCAGGAGACATGGGTGTGCACCAGCGCGCGCCGGACATACGCCTCGGGGTGGTCCAGCGTGATCCGGCCCCATTTGGGCCAGACCCGTGCCAGCACGGTCTGGAGGAGGTCCTCCGCGAGATGCGCGTCCCCGGTCAGCAGCCAGGCCACTCTCAGCAGCCGTGGGCCGCGCGCCGCGACGAACGCCTCGAAGTCGCCGTCGCGTTCCTCCGCGCTCAGGGATCCCTGGGAGCCCATCCCACCGTCCTCGCCCTTGTTCCGCGTGCCCCTCACCCAGGGAACGCGCCGGGACCGAGACCAGGTTGCCCACGGTCACCGACTTTTCCCCGACGGCTCCGGCACGACCGTACGAAGGCGTAGGGATCGGCGCCCCGGGCCGCCCTCGCCCGGGGACCCCGGAGCACGCCCCTGGCGGGCGGGCGAGGCCGACGGGACGACGCCGGACAGCGAAGAGCCCCGCGCCACTGTGGTGACGCGGGGCTGACCGGCCCTGGGGCTTCCGTCGCGATTACTCGGCGGACTTCTCCGGGGCGGAGGTCGAGGCCGGGGCGGACGGCTTCGCGACCGGCTTGCGCAGGGAGATGTTCAGCTCGCGCAGACGGGCCTCGGCCAGCTCGCTCGGGGCGCCCATCATCAGGTCCTGGGCGTTGCCGTTGAGCGGGAAGGCGATGGTCTCGCGGATGTTGGGCTCGTCGGCGAGGAGCATCACGATGCGGTCGACACCGGGGGCGATGCCACCGTGCGGCGGGGCGCCGAAGCGCAGGGCGCGGAGCATGCCCGCGAACTCCTGCTCGGTGGTCTCGCGGTCATAGCCCGCGATCTCGAAGGCCTTGAGCATGATCTCGGGCTCGTGGTTCCGGATGGCGCCGGAGGACAGCTCGATGCCGTTGCAGACGATGTCGTACTGCCAGGCGAGGATGTCGAGCGGGTCCTTCTCCTCCAGGTCCTTCATCCCGCCCTGCGGCATGGAGAAGGGGTTGTGGGAGAAGTCGATCTTGCCGGTCTCCTCGTCCCGCTCGTACATCGGGAAGTCCACGATCCAGCAGAAGCGGAAGACGTTCTCCTCGAAGTGGCCGGCGCGCTTGGCGGCCTCGACCCGGACCGCGCCCATGATCTTGGAGACCTCGTCGGCATCGCCCGCGCCGAAGAAGACGGCGTGGCCCGCGGCGAGACCGAGGCGCTCGGTGAGGACCTTGACGTTCTCCTCGGTGAGGAACTTGGCGATCGGGCCGGAGAGCGAACCGTCCTCGGCGACCCGCACCCAGGCCAGGCCCTTGGCGCCCTGCTCGACGGCGAACTCGCCGAGCTGGTCGAAGAACTTGCGCGGCTGGGCGGAGACGTCCGGCACCGGCAGGGCGCGCACATGCTTGCCCGCGAACGCCTTGAACTCGGAGCCCTCGAAGACATCGGTGATGTCCACCAGCTCCAGCTGGGCGCGGAGGTCGGGCTTGTCGGAGCCGTACTTCAGCATCGCCTCGCGGAACGGGATGCGCGGGAACGGCGAGGTGACATGACGGCCGCCGCCGAACTCCTCGAACAGCTCGGTCATCAGCTTCTCGACCGGCTGGAAGACGTCCTCCTGCTCGACGAAGCTCATCTCCAGGTCGAGCTGGTAGAACTCGCCCGGGGAGCGGTCGGCGCGGGCGTCCTCGTCCCGGAAGCAGGGCGCGATCTGGAAGTACCGGTCGAAGCCGGAGATCATCAGCAGCTGCTTGAACTGCTGCGGGGCCTGCGGCAGGGCGTAGAACTTGCCCGGGTTGAGCCGGGAGGGCACCACGAAGTCACGCGCGCCCTCGGGGGAGGTGGCGGTGAGGATCGGGGTGGCCATCTCGTTGAAGCCGAGCGCGGTCATCTTGTGGCGGATGGCCGCGATGACGGCGGAGCGCAGCATGATGTTGCGGTGCATGCGCTCACGGCGCAGATCGAGGAAGCGGTACTCCAGCCGCCGCTCCTCGTTCACCCCGTCGTCGGCGTTGATCGTGAAGGGGACCTGCTGGGCGGCGCCGAGGACCTCGACCGCCGAGACCTCGATCTCGACCTCGCCGGTGGGCAGCTCGGGGTTGACGTTGTCCGCGCCCCGGCTGACGACCGTGCCGTCGACACGGACGACGGTCTCCTTGGTGAGGTGGCTCAGGGCCTCGTTGGCGGCGGTACCGGGCCGGGCGACCAGCTGGGTGATGCCGTAGTGATCGCGCAGATCGATGAAGAGGATGCCGCCCAGGTCTCGGCGATTGTGCAGCCAGCCACTCAGCCGGACGTCGGTGGAGACGTCAGAGGCGCGGAGCTCGCCGCAGGTGTGGGACCTGTACCGATGCATCGTCGTTCATCCAGTCTTGGTGATTTCGGGGATGGGCCGGGCCCGTCCAGATTACCGCCAGGGCTCGCGGCCGCTCGTTGGCATATACACAACAGGGGTGTGAGGGGTGGGGACGACGGCCCCCGGGGCCCGCCCCCGGCGGGCCTGGGAGCGCCCCGGCGGGGCGGCCGGGGCACGGGGACGCCACGCCGCCGGGGCCGCCGGGGCCACGGGGACACCACCCCGCCAGAGCCCGTGGCGGCCACGAGAACATCACACCACCGGGCCCATCGCGAGCCGCGGAGACACAGCGCCCCCGGGCCACCCGACTGCCGCCCGGCGGCACCCCGCCGGTACCCGCCCCGCGCCCACCCGTGTGTATCACTCCCCCTGACGCCCGCCACCCCTCCAGATCGGAATAAAGTGAGGCAATGCGCACCGAGGACGTCCTGGCCGCCATCGCGACCGGCCTATGGCTGTGGGACAACGCGGCGGGCACCGTCACCCTCGACGCCGAAGCCGCCCGCCTGCTGGAGCTGCCCGTCGACAGCGGCCCGCACCCCGAGTCCGTCGTCCGGGCCCGCTTCCACCCCGTCGACTGGAACGAGATCAACGGCGTCGTCTCCCTCGCCATCGCCGAGGGCACCCTCGCCGAAGGGCGGCTGCGCGTGGTCGACACCGCGGGCCGGATCCTGCGGACCGTACGGTGCCGCTGCAAGCCGATCCCCCGCGACGGCTCCTACGAGCTGACCGGCACCCTCCAGGAGGTGGCCGAGCCCACCGAGGGCACGGCGGCCCGCACCCCGATCACCGGCGACTGGCGCCGCTCCCGGGAGGCGTTCCTGCTGGACGCGGGGCGGGCGCTGGCCGAGGCGCGGTCCACGGCCGAGGTGCTGCGGGTGGCCGCCTCGCTCTCCATGCCCGGGTTCTCACCGGATGGCCTCGCCGTCTTCGGCACGGCGGGCGAACGGCTGCGGATCATCGGCCACCACGGCCACCAGGGAGCGGGCGAGGACCCCTTCAGCGATATGCGGCTGGACATCGACCACCCGGCCGCCGAGGTGGTCCGCAGCGGGCGGGCGGTCTATCTGCCGAGCCCCGAGGACTACCACCGGCGCTACCCGACGAGCTGGCCGCTGGCGCAGAAGCTGGGACGGCGCTCCTGGGCCTATCTGCCGCTGATCGTCTCGGGGCGGACCATGGGCGCCTGGATGGCCGCCTTCCGCCATCCGGTGGCCTTCACCCCCGATGAGCGGGCGGTGCTGACCACGGTCGCCCGGATGCTGGCGCAGGCGCTGACCCGGGCCGGGGTCGCGGAGACCGAGCGGGAGCTGTCGCTGGGGCTCCAGCGGTCGATGATGCCGGTCCTGGGGCCCGCGATCCCCGGGATGGAGGTGGCGGCGCGCTATGTGCCGACCGGTGGCGGCCTCCAGGTCGGCGGGGACTGGTACGACATGATCCCGCTGCCCTCCGGACGGATCGCGCTGGTCATCGGCGATGTGCAGGGGCATGACGTCCGGGCGGCCGGGCTGATGGGCCAGCTGCGGATCGCGCTGCGGGCGTACGCCTCCGAGGGGCACCGGCCGGACGCGGTGCTCTCCCGGGCCTCCCGCTTTCTGCACGGTGTCACCGACGCGTACCAGACCGGCGACTACTCCAGCCCGCGCTTCGCCACCTGTCTCTACCTGGAGGTGGACCCGGCCAGCGGCCAGGTGGAGATGGCCCGGGCGGGCCACCCCGAACCGGCGGTACGGATGGCGGACGGCACCGTGCTGCTCTGGCCCACCGAGGGCGGACTCCCGCTGGGCATCGACCCGGACACCGACTATCCGACCACCCGGCTGACCCTGGAACCCGGCGAGATGATGATGGTCTGTACCGACGGGCTGCTGGAGACCGGCGGCCATGACCTGGACACGGGCTGGGCCAGGCTCCGCGCGGTGCTGGAGGCGGGTACGGGCCAGTCCCTGGAGGAACTCGCGGACGCGCTGGTGCAGGCCGTGCACGGGCCCGTGTCCCACTACACCACCGGGCCGCTGGCCGACCGCCGCGAGGACGATGTGGCGGTGCTGCTGCTGGCCCGCGAGGGCGCGCCCGTGCGCGAGGCCCCCCGCCGTACCGCGATGACCGTGGCCCAGGCCGAGCCGGAGAAGATCTCCGCCGCCCGCCAGCAGGTCCGGGAGCTGCTGCACGACTGGTCCGACGAGGAGCAGATCGACGCGGCGGTGCTGATGGTCTCCGAGATGGTCACCAACGTCCTCGTCCACACCGACGGCAACGCCCTGCTCGTCGCCGAGGTGACCTGCGGCGAGGGCGAGGGACCCCGCCGGGTCCGGGTCGAGGTCGCCGACGCCAGCGACGAACTGCCCCACCGCCGCCGCCCCGGTGAGCTGGCCTCCTCCGGGCGCGGACTGGTCCTGATGGAGATGCTCGCGGACGCGTGGGGGGTCGATCCGCGCGGCGAGGGCAAGTCGATCTGGTTCGAGCTGTACGAGTCGTCCCCGCCCAAGCCCTGACCCCCTCCCGGCGCGTTCCCCCCGGCACGGGCGGGCACAGCATCGCCACACCCTCCCCTCCCGCCGTCCCGGGGACAGTTGCTAGGTTCGAGCGATCCAACGATCAACGATCACGGGGCCACGGGGGGCACCATGACACTCAACGCACAGTGGCAGGACCTGTTCGGGGCGGACGCGGCGGGCGCCCGTACCGGCACCGGCATGACGCTGGCGTCGGCGCACCCGGCAGCCGAAGGCGGGGGCGGGGGCGGGGGCGGCGGCGCACCCGACCTCAAGGCCGACCAGACACCGTGGATGAGCGCGGGCAGCGTCGCGGGCGAACTGCGCACCGGCACCGCCACCGCCCTCACCGAACTGACCACCGCCCAGGAGGGCGTCGGCGCGGCGACCGAGGGCTTCTCGGCGGCCGCCGCGCTGGCCGGGATCACCCCGGGCTGGAAGGACCGGCTCACCTCCGTACGCGAGGAGTGCGGGCGCCTGGACGGCGCGCTGAAGGCCGCCGGGAAGGACTTCGGCGAACGCGAGACGGCGAACAGGAACACGATCGCCTCGGCCACCCCGACCCAGCCGAAGCAGGGCGGGTGACGCCGGTGCCGACCTGGCAGCAACTGCGCGATGTGAAGCTGAACGAGTTCGAGGACGCGGCCGAGGGCTGGGGCAAGGTCTCCAGCCGCTCCAACGCCGCCCAGGACCGCGTCGACAACCAGATGCTGGCGCCGATCCTGGAGTCGGAGAAGGGCGAGGCCGCCGAGACGTCGGTCTCCAACCTGCGCCAGCTCTCCCGCAACTTCCAGTACCTCCACATCGAGTGCGGTCTGATCCGCACCGCCCTCAACGGCCTGGCCAAGGAACTCGCCGGGCCGAAGTCCAAGCTCAAGCAGGCCCTGGAGGACGCGGAGAACCGCAAGTTCACCGTGCACGCGGACGGCTCCGTCGAGTACCCGCCCTCCGCCGGCCCCCTGCTGACCACCCCGCGGGGCGGCACCGCCCACCCCGGCGCCCCCGTCCCCCTCCTCCCCGGCAAGGCCGAGGGCCAGGGCGACCCCAACCGCTCCGCCGCCGAGGACATCGCCGAACGCATCGCCCAGGCCGTCCGCTCCGCCGCCGAGATCGACGGCCGCTACGCCGACGCCCTGCGCAAACTCACCACCACGGCGGGCCTCGCCGTCGACTCCCGCGCCCTCGCCGACGCGGGCCAGGACATCAGGGCCGTCCAGAAGGCCGCCGGAACCTACTCCGACGACAACGCCATCCCCCAGGACAAGTCCGCCCAGGAGAACGCCGCCTGGTGGAAGAACCTCACCCAGGAACAACGGGACGAGTACACCACCCTCTACCCCGCCTCCATCGGCGCCCTCGACGGCATCCCCTCCACCGCCCGCGACGACGCCAACCGCATTGTCCTCGCCGAAACCAAGGCCCGCAACCAGCTCGAACTCGCCGCCATCCCACCCGAACCGGTCCCCAAGAACACCTATCCGCTCTGGAACCGCGGCTACCCGGTGCCCACGGACGAGTGGTCCAAGTGGAACCGTGAGTACGGCGACCGCCACGAACAGGCCACGCGGGTGGAGAACGGCATCAAGGCCATCGAGGAACGCTTCGACCGCACCGGCCGCAACGGCCTGCCCGAGGCATACGTCCTCGGCTTCTCCCCGGACGGCTACGGCCGCGCCATCATCGCCTCGGGCAACCCCGACACGGCCGACCACACCGCCGCGTACGTCCCGGGGACCACGTCCAACCTGGGAAAGATCGACGGCGACATCAAGCGGATGGACAACCTCTGGCGTGAGTCGGACAGCATGCCGGGGGCGGGGAACGTCTCCACGGTCATGTGGCTGGGCTATGACGCCCCGCAGAGCATCGTCAAGGACGCGCCGTTCAGCCATTACGCGGACGATGGCGCCCCGGCCTTCAACACGTTCATGGACGGACTCAACACCACGAACACCACCGAGTCAGGCGGCCATCACACCGCCATCGGCCACTCCTACGGCTCGACACTCATCGGCTCCGCCGCCCGCCAAGGCGACCTCAACGCCGATGACGTCGTCTTCGCGGGAAGTCCCGGCGTGCAGGTCGGCTCCGCTGACGAACTGGACGTGCCCAAGGGGCAGGTATGGAACCAGGAGGCCAAGGACGACCCCGTCCCGGACCTCGGCGGCTTCGGTCACGGCGGAAGCCAGTGGAGGCTCGGCGGGGGTGTATGGCTCACGCCCAGTTCCGAGCCGTTCGGCGCCAACCAGATGTCCACGGACACCACGGGACACAGCGACTATTGGAAGGAAGACACCAAGAGCCTGTCCAACCAGGCAGCGGTGGCGACCGGCCAATACGGACTAGTAGAGGAAAAGTGACCAGATCCCGTTCCGGCGCCCTTGTGGTCGTCGCCGCGCTCACCGCACTGACAGGATGCAGCATGAACAACTCGGACGACTCCAAGAAGACGGAGATCGCGGGAACCCGCAGCGTCAAGGACGTCGACGACGAGGCGAAGAAGCTCTCCAGTCAGCTCTATGACCTCGCCGCCCTCAAGGGAGAGAACTCCGGTGGCGGTCCGGGCAGCAGTGAATGCGGCGACGACAAGGACCGCAACTTTCTGATCCGGCACTCCTGGAGCGTCACCGGGGCCAGCGACGCGGAGGCCGCCCAGGCCATGGACCGTGTCAAGGAGGGCCTCCCCAGGCAGGGCTGGGAGGTCGTGTCGTACGAACGGCTCAAGAACAAGGCCAACACCCTCGCTCTGACGGCCGACCACCACGAGAAGAAGTTCGGTGTCAGGGTCGAGCTGTGGGAGAAGGGCAAGGTGGGCGACGACAATCCTCCGGCCCTGCGCTTCAGCCTCGTCTCGGGCTGCTTCCAGGTCCCTGAGGGCGAGAAGGCCGAGCACTACTGATCGCGGGGCCAGCCCCTCAAGCCGTATCCGACCCCACCGCCCCGCCGCCCCGCTCCCCTTCCGGCGGGGCGGCCCCGTACCGCTGGCGCAGTTCGCTGATCACGCCGAACGCCGCCGCCACCACCGGGACGGCGAGCAGCATGCCCAGGATCCCGGCGACGCCCGCGCCCGCGGTGATCGCGAGCATGATGACCGCGGGGTGCATCTGGACCGTACGGCTCTGGATCATCGGCTGGAGGAGGTGGCCCTCCAGTACCTGGACGCCGATGACCACGCCCAGCACCCAGAGGGCGACGACCCACCCCCGGTCGGCGAGGGCGACGAGGACCGCCACGGCGCCGGAGAGGAAGGCGCCGAGGTAGGGGATGTACGCGCCGACGAAGACGAGCGCGCCGAGGCCCACCGCGCCCGGTACCCGCAGGATCAGCAGCCCGGCGGTGATGAGCACGGCGTCGATGGCGGCGATGAAGGTCGTTCCGCGCATAAAGCCCTCGACGGCCTCGAAGGCGCGTCGGCCCATCGATTCCACCAGTTCGGCGTGGGTGCCGGGGGCGATGGAGTGGGCGAGGTCGGACGCCTTGTCCGAGTCGCGCAGGAAGAAGAAGATCAGCAGCAGCGCCAGTACGGCGGTGGCGATCATCTGGCCGACCACACTCAGGCCGGTGATGACACCGGAGGCGGCCGTGCCGCCGAACTTGCTCAGCAGTTCCTTCGCGCTGGCGGCGAGATCGGTGAGCGAGGTTCCCGCCGCACCGAAGTGCTGGGTGACGCCCTGGGCGGCGTCCCGCAGCGAGGCGAGGATCTGGTCACCGGTGTCGAGGAGCGCGGCGACGATGATGTACGTCGCGCCGCCGACGACGGCGACCACGGCAACGCAGGTCAGCCCGGCGGCGAGCGACCGGTGCACACCCATCTTGATCAGTCTGCGGTACAGGGGCCCGAGCAGCGCGGTCCCGAGCAGCGCCAGCAGCACCGGGGTCACGGCGGTACGGAGGGTGCCGATCAGCCACAGCACCACCGCACCCACCCCGGAGACCAGCAGCAGGACGACGCACCACGCGACGAGCCGCCGCACCGGCTCGGGTAGCAGGGTCAGCACCCTTCCACCCGATCACGGACGGACGCGGCCGTCCTGTCCACGCGGCCGCACGGGTGACATCCGGTGCGGCCGCGGGGAGTCCGGGCCCATGACCCGGCACTGACCTGGCACGACCCCCTGGTTCGGGCACGCCACGGGCCACCGATCCCGGCAGGGGCCGACGGAGTTCACCCCGCCGGCCCCTGCCGTGTCATCGTGCGGGGCTCACATCCCGTGCACCGCGGGCACGGTCCCGAGCCGTCCGGCGCGGAAGTCGTCCATCGCCTGGCGCAGTTCGTCCTGGGTGTTCATCACGAACGGGCCGTAGTGCGCCATCGGCTCACGGATCGGGCGACCGCCGAGGAGGACGATCTCCAGGTCCGGGGTGTGCGCGTCCTGGGTGGCGTCGGCGCGGACCGTCAGGGAGGAACCGTCGCCGAAGACCGCGGTCTGGCCCATGTGGACCGGGCGGTGGTCGGTGCCGACCGCGCCCCGGCCCGCCAGCACATAGGCGAGGCCGTTGAAGTCCTGACGCCAGGGGAGGGTGATCTCGGCGCCCGGACGGAGGGTGGCGTGGATCATCGTGATCGGGGTGTGGGTGATGCCGGGGCCCTCGTGGCCGTCGAGCTCGCCCGCGATCACGCGGAGCAGGGCGCCGCCGTCGGGGGAGGTCAGCAGCTGGACCTGGCCGCCGCGGATGTCCTGGTAGCGGGGGTCCATCATCTTGTCGGCGGCGGGCAGGTTCACCCAGAGCTGGAGGCCGTGGAAGAGGCCGCCGGACATCACGAGCTGCTCCGGGGGCGCCTCGATGTGGAGGAGGCCGGAACCGGCGGTCATCCACTGGGTGTCGCCGTTCTGGATGGTGCCGCCGCCACCGTTGCTGTCCTGGTGGATGAAGGTGCCGTCGATCAGGTACGTCACCGTCTCGAAGCCGCGGTGGGGGTGCCACGGCGTGCCCTTGGGCTCGCCCGGCGCGTACTCCACCTCGCCCATCTGGTCCATCATGATGAACGGGTCGAGATAGCGGTAGTTGATCCCGGCGAACGCGCGGCGCACCGGGAATCCTTCGCCCTCGAAGCCACTGGGCGCGGTGGTCACGGCGAGCACGGGCCGGGGGGTGTGCTGCGCCGGAGCGGCGACGCGGGGCAGGGTCAGCGGGTTCTCTACAGTCACGGCGGGCATGGGACTACCTCCTTGTGCGTTCATTTTAGTTGAACAATGAACTTCTTGCCACCCACAACGCGACAGGGCCCGGGAGACATTCCTCCCGGGCCCCACTCTCGGCGGTCTCGGCCGAACCGGCGCGCCCATCAAGCCTCAGCGGCGAGCGTCCGCCTCCCCGGAGCACCGACGGCTCCTCGGAGCGTCGACCCCCTCCCGGAGCACCGATCCGCCCCCGGAGCACCGCTCACGCAACGGACACACACCAGAGCGCCGCTCTCAGATCAGAGCACTGCTCACACAACAGAGCGCCGATCCCACTCCGGAGCATCGCTCACCTAATAGAGCCGCGCTCACCTAATAGAGCCGCGCTCACACAACAGAGCGGTGCCTACACAACAGAACGGTGATGACCACGCGGTGATCACCTCACCCGCCAGTCCCCATCAGCCCCGGACTCAGCCGTACATCCGCCGCATCGCGAAGTCCACCATCTGCTCCACGGCCTTCGCGTCGAAGACCATCCGGTGCTCACCCTCCATGTCGAGGACGAAGCCGTATCCCGTCGGCAGCAGGTCGATCACCTCGGCGCCGGTGATCACGAAGTACTTGGACTCCTTGCCCGCGTACCTCCGCAGTTCCTTCAGCGAGGTGAACATCGGGATCACCGGCTGCTGGGTGTTGTGCAGGGCCAGGAAGCCGGGGTTGTCGCCGCGCGGGCAGTAGACCTTGGACGTGGCGAAGATCTGCTGGAAGTCCTCGGCCGAGAGGGAGCCCGTGGTGAAGGCGCGGACCGCGTCGGCGAGCGAGGGGGGTGACGGCTCGGGGTACAGCGGCTGCCCCTGCGGCTGGGCCCCGTAGGGCTGCTGGGGTGCGTACTGCTGCTGGTGGGCGCCCTGGCTCTGGTCGTAGCCGTACATGCCCGCAAGAGTAACCAGTCACAGTTCACCGCCAGGGGGTTGCCACTTATTACCGACGGGTAGCATCATCGTAGCTACATACAGATACCTCGGTCTGCACGCTGACTTCCGATCCTTACGGAGCCGTTTCCATGGGGCATTACAAGTCGAATCTCCGCGATATCGAGTTCAACCTCTTCGAGGTCCTCGGACGCGACAAGGTGTACGGCAGCGGCCCGTTCACCGAGATGGACGCCGACACCGCCAGGAGCGTGCTGGAGGAGGTCGCCCGTCTCGCCGAGAACGAGCTGGCGGAGTCGTTCGCCGACGCCGACCGCAATCCGCCGGTCTTCGACCCCGAGACCAACACCGCGCCCGTGCCGGACTCCTTCAAGAAGAGCTACCGCGCCTTCATGGACTCCGAGTACTGGCGGCTGGGGCTGCCCGAGCCCATCGGCGGCACCACGGCCCCCCGTTCCCTGGTGTGGTCCTACGCCGAGCTGCTGCTGGGCGCCAACCCCGCGATCTGGATGTACTCCTCGGGCCCCGCCTTCGCCGGGATCCTCTTCGAGGAGGGCAACGAGGCGCAGAAGAAGGTCGCCGAGATCGCCGTCGAGAAGCAGTGGGGCTCCACGATGGTCCTCACCGAGCCCGACGCGGGCTCGGACGTGGGCGCGGGCCGCGCCAAGGCGGTCCAGCAGGAGGACGGCTCCTGGCATATCGAGGGCGTGAAGCGGTTCATCACCTCGGGTGAGCACGACATGTCGGAGAACATCCTCCACTACGTGCTGGCGCGCCCCGAAGGCGCCGGTCCCGGCACCAAGGGGCTCTCCCTCTTCCTCGTACCGAAGTACCTCTTCGACTGGGAGACCGGCGAGCTGGGCGAGCGCAACGGCGTGTACGCCACCAACGTCGAGCACAAGATGGGGCTGAAGGCCTCCAACACCTGTGAGATCACCTTCGGTGACCGCCACCCCGCCCAGGGCTGGCTGATCGGCGACAAGCACGACGGCATCCGCCAGATGTTCATGATCATCGAGTTCGCGCGGATGATGGTCGGTACGAAGGCCATCGCCACCCTGTCCACCGGCTACCTCAACGCGCTGGAGTACGCCAAGGAGCGCGTCCAGGGCCAGGACCTGGTGAACTTCGCCGACAAGACCGCGCCCAAGGTCACCATCACCCACCACCCCGATGTGCGCCGCTCGCTGATGACGCAGAAGGCGTATGCGGAGGGCATGCGCGCGCTCGTCCTCTACACCGCCTCCCTCCAGGACGAGATCGCCGTCAAGACGGCGGCGGGCGAGGACGCGTCCGCGCTGACCGCGCTCAACGACCTGCTGCTGCCGATCGTCAAGGGCTACGGCTCGGAGCGCTCCTACGAGCAGCTCGCGCAGTCGCTCCAGATCTTCGGCGGCTCCGGCTACCTCCAGGAGTACCCGGTCGAGCAGTACATCCGGGACGCCAAGATCGACACCCTCTACGAGGGCACCACCGCCATCCAGGGCCAGGACTTCTTCTTCCGGAAGATCGTCCGCGACCAGGGTCTCGCGCTGAACGCCCTCGCCGAGGAGATCAAGCAGTTCCTCGCGGTCTCCACCGGCGGCGAGGATCTGGCCGTCGCCCGCGGCGCGCTGGCCAAGGCCGCCGTCGACCTGGAGGCCATCGTCGGCGCGATGACCAAGGACCTCATCGCCACCGGCGAGGACGTCCGCTCGATCTACAAGGTCGGTCTCAACACCACCCGGCTGCTGCTGGCCTCCGGCGATGTCGTCGTCGGCTATCTGCTGCTGCGCGGTGCCGCCGTGGCCGCCGAGAAGCTGGAGACGGCCTCCGCCAAGGACCGGCCGTTCTACCAGGGCAAGATCGCGGCGGCGAAGTTCTTCGCCGCCAACGTCCTGCCGGGCGTCTCGGCCGAGCGCGCGCTCGCCGAGAACGTGGACCTGTCGCTGATGGACCTGGACGAGGCCGCCTTCTAGACAAGCGCCGCCGGAGGGTTCCCAACCCCCCTGCCCACAAGCGGCGTTCTAGCCGCACCCATGCCATATGCCGTACGGTCGGCCCGCGTCCCGC
>NZ_JBHVHF010000192.1:0-16128 GCF_042800315.1 Streptomyces sp. NPDC057638 | reverse complement strand
GCCCCGGCCCGCTCAGGGCTTCACCCCGCCCGTGACACCGGCGGGCTCGACACACTGCGGGCGTAGATACGGTGCAGGGCGCGCAGCTGGTAGCGGGTGCGTCCCAGCGCGTCATGGCCCGCGACGCGCAGCAGATGGTGGTCGACGAGTCGTTCCAGCGTCTCCTCCGCGTCGTTCGGATCCAGCCCGGTGAGCTCACCGGCGACGACATAGCCGTCCGGACAGGTCAGGGACCCCAGCCGCCGGAACACCCGGGAGGCGGCGGAGTCGAGACGGCTGTAGGAGTGGGCCAGCCGGGTGCGGATGTCCACCGTGCCGTAGGCGAGTTCGTCCAGTCGGCGTTCCTCGTCGGTGGCCCGTCCCAGCAGATGGTGGAGGGTCAGATGAGGCCGGGCGACCAGCCTGTCGGCGACGGCCCGCAGGGCGAGGGGGATCCCCTCACAGACCCGGACGAGCTGGACGGCGGCGGCGAGGTCCGCCACCACCCGGTCGTTCCCCACCAGCCGGGCGAGCAGTTCCACGCCCTCCGGCTCGGACAGCTCCCCCAGGCTCCAGGGCCGGGCGCCCGCGGGCATGCTCAGGGGCGCCCGCGCGGTGACGAGTACGGCACAGCCCGCACCGGCCGGGAGCAGCGGGACGACCTGCTCGGCGTCGGCGGCGTCGTCCAGGACCACCAGCACGCGCCGTCCGGCCAGCCGGTTGCGGTAGAGGGCGGTCAGCTCACCGAGACAGGCGGGGAGTTCCTGAGGGTCGGCCCCGAGGATGGTGAGGAAGTGGGAGAGGACGGCCGCGGGACGGGCGGGCGCCTCGCCGTTGCCGCGCAGTTCGGCGTAGAGCCGTCCACCGGGGAACGCCTGCCGCACCCGGTGCGCCGTGTGCACGGCGAGCGCCGTCTTCCCCACGCCACCGGCGCCGCGGATGACGACGATCGGCGGGGTGCCGCCGTCACGCGCGGTCAGGATCGCGGTAAGTCCCCCGACATCCCGGGCCCGCCCGGTGAAGTCCGCCAGATCGACGGGGAGGAGGTCGGGGCCCACGGCGGCGGCGGGGTCCTGGCCACGGGGAGCGGTGCCACCGCCCCCGGTGCCCGCCCACCGGGGATACGCCACCCCGGCGAGACGGGGGTCCACGGTCGCGAGCGGTACGGGACCGCCTTCCGCGGGGTCGCCCGGGTCCGCCGCCGTGACGATCCGGAGGCCCGCCGCCGTGGGCAGCTCCGGGTCCGCGTCCGGCACGGCGATGAGCCGGCCGCGCGGGGACGGCAGGGGTTCGCCCCGGAGCATCAGCCGGTACAGCTCCTGGAGTCCCGATCCGGGCGCGGTGCCCAGCTCGTCGGCGATGGTCCGGCGGGCGCGCTCGTACTGCGCGAGGGCCTCGGCGCGCTGGCCACCCGCGTACAGGGCGCGCACGAGCCGCTCGTGGAGCAGTTCGGCCATGGGCGCCTCCAGCAGGACATGGCGCAGTTCGTCGATGACCGCGTCGCCGCGGCCGACCCGTATCTCCGTGTCCGCGCACTCGGCGAGCGTCTCGTGGCGGAGCTGGCGGAGGCTGTCACGGAACCGTGACGCCCATTCGTTGTTCAGCCCGGCCAGCGCCTCGCCGCGCCAGAGGTGGAGCGCCTGGCGCAGCAGGACGCCTCGCTCCGGCGCGTCGGGGGGTGTGGCGCGGGCGCGGCTCACCAGGGCGCGGAACCGGTGCAGATCGACCTGGTCCGGGCTGATGCCCAGGCGGTATCCCACATCGCCGCGCGACAGGGTGACGGGTGTGTGGGTCGCCTCGGTGGCGGCGAGCAGTGCGCGGCGGAGCCGGGCGACATAGGTGTAGATCACGTTCCGTACGCCGTCCGGCGGGGATTCCCCCCAGACCCGGTCGACGAGCGTCCGGATTCCCAGCGCGCGCTCCGGATCGACGAGGATCGCCGCCAGGACACTTCTCTGGCGCTCGGGGCCGAGATCGACACGCTGGTCTCCCACCCACATCTCGACCGGTCCGAGCACCCGAAACTCAATCATGTTTCCCCCCATCCACTGGCCCGTGTCGGCACGGCCGCCGACAGAGCGCCAGTTGGCATTGTTCTCTTGCAGCGGCCTTCGGCCCCCTTCGGCCCGGAACACCGGGTTCAGCCGGTGCGCGCACGCGTGACGGCGTGGTCGACGCCTTGGTCACGCCCTTTCCCCTTGGGCGGAAGAGAACGGAAGGACGGTGTACTCACCGGAGAACGGGCCCATCCCCTATGCGCCCATCGACCGGAGTCAGGAATTCCTGTATTGCCCTGTGTGGGTTACGGAGCGACCGTCGTGGTCGGCCGGTATCCACATCGCCTGAATAATAGCTCCGTTCACCCGGTATTCTCCAGTGAATGCGACCACGGTGGGATAGGGGCGGAACGAGTGAATCCTCATTCATGGCGTATTCACATCAACCCATACCGGCTTGCCGACACGCCCTGGGCAACAGCGGATTCCCGGTCATCGGCAGAGGGAATGGGTCCGCCCGGAGAATGACGGATCCCGCTGCCGAATTCACCCTCCAGGTGGTTCCGCCATCTTTCTCCCGCAGGTCACATCGGCCTCACCCGCGGCGGTGGCGAGGACGGCCCGCGCCTCCTCCGGGTGTCACGGGCCCGTGTCCCGGGCCCGGCCGCCGACCTCGTGGGTACGGGCGGCGCCCGGCGCCGCCGCCGCGAAGGAGGCGCCTCGGAGTGCCGTCCGTCAGCCCTCTTCCAGCTGTCCTCCAGCCATCCGCCGACCGTTCTTCAACCAACTGTCAGGAGCGACCACCGTCCCGGACCCGTACACCACGGACACCGCCGCCGCACAACCGCCCGACACGAACGACGGCGACGCAGGCGCAGACACGGCCGCAGCCGCAGCCAGAGCCGCAGCCACAGGCGACAAGGCGGCGGGCTCGCACCCCGAGCCGACCCGCTGGATCAGCCGTGCGCGCGGGGGGATCAGGGCGCGGCGGGCAGCCAGTTGCCATGGAAACCATGAGGGACCCGGGCCGGGAGTTCCACGGTCGCGACGGTCTCCAGCGTGGCCGCGTCGAGCAGCACGAGATCGCTGCGCGCCGTCGGCCCGTCATAGACGAACCCCATGAGAACGCCCTCGTCCTCCCCCGCGTCCGGCCCGTCGGGGACGAAGACGAACTCCCCGGCCTCCTTGCCCCGGCCCAGCGCCCGGGTGGTGACCGTGCCGAGGACCAGGTCGTGCTTGAGTACGGCGTCGGTGGGGACGGCCCCGGTCAGCGCGCCCATGGCGTAGCCGAAGCGATGCGCGCCGCTCACCACCCGGTCGTCGACGCGCGGGAACTCCTGGGGCCGTTCGTCCAGCCGGGTCTCGATCACCTTGCCCGCGGCCAGGTCCACCGTCCAGCGGTCGAGGGTGGGGGGTCCCTCGTTCGGCCCGCGCAGATCGCTGACGAACATCCTCGGGTGCCGCACGACGTCCAGCACCACGGTGGCGCCGGAGTCATAGGCGTTGAGGGTGTGGAAGACGTAGCAGGGCTCCACCTCGAACCAGCGGACGTCGCGCGATCCCCCCTCGCGCGGCAGCAGGCCGATCCTGGCCTGGTGCCGCGGGTTCCAGCGGAAGGGAAGGTTCTCGTTGGCTCTCATCCGCGCCCCGACCATCGCGGCGACCGGGCCGGGCACCCGGACCCGGCCGATCAGCGCGGACAGCACCAGGGCCATGGGCAGCCGTAACGGCCGGGGGACGGTGACACGGGCGGCCTGCCGGGCGTCGAAGGTGACCGGAAGGTCGTAGAGCACGACGTACCTCCGGGTGAGCGCGAAGTCGTGCATCATCGGCATGCCCGGCACCTGGATGTCCACCGATCTGCGGGCCCGCCCGTCGGCGCCGATGACCGAGTACTGCACCCGGTTCCCGCGTCCGAAGAAGTGGCTGACGGCGTGCAGTTCACCGGTCACGGGGTCCCGCTTGGGGTGTGCGGTGTAGCCGCCGGAGAGGGTACCGTCGAAATCGCACGGGCCCAGCGTGCCGAGTTCGTGATCCAGTTCACAGCTGGCCACGCCGCCCTCGACGAGGGCGAGATCACGGCCCGCGTGCCGGATGACGTTGGTGTTCGCCCCGTACAGCTCGAAGCCCGCGCGATGCCGTGGCGGCCGGGTGATCTCCCCGTCCGCCATCCTCATCCGCGAGGTCCGCACCCAGCGGTTGCGGTACCACTCGGCCCGGCCGTCCCGGATCCGTACGCCGTGGACCATGCCGTCCCCCATGAACCAGTGGTAGGCGTCGGGGTCGACCTCGGCTATCGGATTGGGGCCGTTGCGCACGTATCTGCCGTTCAAGTGCTCCGGAATGCGGCCGGTCACCTTCAGTTCGGTGACGGTGTGCTCGGTGTGGACCGGTGCGTAGTTACCCTCAAGGTACTCATTGCCCATCGTCGGTCGTCTCCTCTGACGGACCGGACGGGGCGGCGGGGGACGCGGAGCGGCCCCGTGCGCGGCGACCCCTCGTTCCCCTGGCCCCGCCTTCCGGTAAGTCAGTCAGATTATCGACCAGGCGTCCTTGGCCAGGGCATCCGATGTGTTGCGGTGGTTCGACGGTGAACACGGCACATCCAGTGAGCCCGGTGAACCCCGTGCACACGGCGAACCCGGAACCGAAGGAGCGGGTTTCGGCGCTGAGCACACGGACGGGGGCTCGGGGACGAGCGCGGAACCGTAGGGCCGGAGTCCGGCAACCCGGGCCCGTCAGCCCGCGACACCGCCGACGAACAGCGCGGCGACCGCGAGCCCCTGGAGGACCGCCCGGGCGTTGATCACGCTGTCCCATCTCGCCTGGAGTTCCCGCGCGTCCAGCGGAGTGCGCCCCTCCCTGGCCGCGGCGGTGAGCTGGCGGTTCACCGGCACGCTCACCCACAGATAGAGCGCCAGCCAGCACCCCATCAGGACGACCGCGGTGGCACCCGCCCCGATGGCCAGGGCGCCGCCGTTCAGTACGGCGGTGATCGCGGCCAGCGCGGTGGCGATCACGCTCACCGCCCCCGCTACGGGCAGTCGCTTGTCCCCGTAGAAGTGGACGAAGCCCATGACCCGGGTGAGCGATCTGTCGTCGATCCGCCCCAAGGCGGAGCGCTGCACGGTGGCGCAGAAGACATCGGTTCCGTAGATGACCCCGGCCGCCAGCACGGCGATGCCGGTGAAGAGTTGGTGAGCCACCGTCACTGGGGCGCTCCCGCTTCGTCGTATTCGTCGCATGCGTCGAAGTGCATGTGTTCCCGGGCCGGACCCGGCGTCCGACGACCCGTCATCGCTATGTCGGCCAAGCCTCGTTACTAGCGACGCTAGCAGGGCTGTCGCTGGCATCACAAGCATTGCTAGGAATACGAATGGCGTTAGCATGTGGCCATGGCCGTGAAAGAGCGACGCGAACGCGAGTACGCCCGGCGCCATCAGCTGATCATCGACACGGCCCGGCGTCTCGCGGAGGCCGAGGGCTGGACGGCGGTGACCACACGGCGCCTCGCCGAGACCATCGAGTACAGCCAGCCCGTGCTCTACAGCCATTTCACGGGCAAGGAGGCGATCGTCGGCGCCGTCGCCGTCGAAGGCTTCGGCGAACTCGCGGCGGCGCTGCGCCAGGCACGCGCGGAGGCCGAGGAACCGGTGACGGCGCTCCGCCGGGTCGCGCACGCCTACACCGGCTTCGCCCTCACCCATCCGACGCTGTACGAGGCGATGTTCCTCCTCCCCACCGATCTCGCCTTCGGTCAGCCGGAGACTCCGGAAGCCCTCACCTCCGCCTACCAAGAGCTGTACGCGGTGGTGGTCGCGGCACTGGACGACCCGGCCCCCGATATGTGCACCGAGGTGATGTGGAGCGCGCTGCACGGACTCGTCAGCCTCTTCCGCAGCGGCCGGCTGAAGGTCGGCGAGCACCATGAGCGGCTCGATCTGCTGCTCGACCGGTTCACCCAGCGGGGCTGACACCGGACGGCGCCGCCGGGCCCGTGAGGGCGTCACCGTGGCCGGGCGTCGCGCTCTCCCCGCCCCTCCGACCTGTCCCGGGGTTCCAGACCGCCGGCGGTCGGCGCGGAACGCGCCACCGCGACCCCAACACACCGCGCCCGGACGGCCGCGGGGCCTTCCGCCGCGGTGCGGTGCCACGGTTCCCACCCGTTCGCACCCCGCGCCCCCGGGCGCGCCCCGATGCCGGATGCCGCTGATCCCGCCGGGCTGACCGGGCCCGCTCCGCGACCCTGACTCCACCTCCGTACGGGCGGGTTCCCCAGGTCGCCTCCTCGTCCTGCCCCGGCGCGGCGCATGCCCGTGACTCACCGTGCCGCGCCCACCCCGTCAAGGCCCGATCAAGACACGTTCAAGCCCGAGAGCAAGCTCGATCGGTCACCGTAAGGGCACGCCGGGAGGATCCGGCCGTCAGCGGGGGTCCGCGACGGGACCCGCAGTCCCTTCGGTCGGGCGGGCGCCCCCCACCTGACCCGTGACCAGCGAACTCCTCGCCCCTCGTGGCGCCGACACCCACCGCGTCAACGGCGTGCTCGCCCCACCGTTCGGCTCGCACCCCGTGAACACACACCGACCCAGCGACAGACCGCGACGAAAGGCGGATCCACCATGAACAGCGCCGGGAACGACTACCTTCACGCCGTCCAGCACGCCGTCATGGACGCGCTCGGCATCGACCGGGCGGAGGCCGACCCCGAGGCCACGCTCCTCGGTGACCTGGGCGCCGAGTCCATCGACCTGCTCGACATCCTCTTCCGGCTGGAGCGGGTCTCCGGTGTCCGGATCACCGTGGCGGACATCGCCGACCTGCTCCAGGGCGGCATCCCCGACGCGGAGTTCGGCGACGACAACCAGGTCAACCACACCGGCCTCACCCATCTGGAGAAGGTGCTGCCGCAGTTCGACCGTGGCCGGCTCACGGAGCCGCTCACACCTGACGGGGTGCTGGGCCTGTTCACCCTCAGGAACCTGAGCGATCTGCTCACCTCCCGTACCGCCATGGCCGATGCGGCCTGATCCCGACTCCGTATCCGCCGCTGTGAAGGGCGGCGGGGTCGCGGGGAGCGCCGGGGTATCCCCCATCCCGGTACCCCCGCCCCGGATCCTGGTGGGGACGGATCTGGTGGCCGTCGACCGGATCGCACGGCTCCTGGCGGAGCAGCCCGGTCTCGCCGCCCGCGTCTTCACCGGGCGGGAACTCGCCTACTGCCAGAGCCGGGGCCGGAGCGCGCCGGCGCATCTCGCGGCACGGTTCGCGGCGAAGGAGGCCGTACTCAAGGCACTGGGTACGGGCGCGGCCGGGGCCGACTGGACGGATATCGAGGTCGTCAACGGGCGCGACGGCAGGCCCGGTCTGCGGTTGCGCGGCCGTGCCGCGAGCACGGCCCGCCGTGAACGCACCCACAACGCGGAGATCTCCCTCACGCACACGGCGGGGCTCGCGATGGCCCACGCGGTACTCCTGTGCGCCGGATGACCAGCCCGCGCCCCCCCCACACACACAAACGAACCGCACCACACGAACGAACCGCACCACAGAAACGAATCCAGCGGCACATATGGGCACAGCGGCACATATGGGCACAGGCGAACAAACAGAACGGGGGAACACCATGAGGCTCACGGACCGAGTAGCCCTGGTCACCGGAGCGTCCCGGGGCATCGGCAGAAGCATCGCGCTGGCACTCGCCCGGGAGGGCGCGGCCGTGGCGGTCAACTACCGCTCCCGCCACCAGGACGCCCGGTCCGTGGTGGCGGAGATCGAGGCGCTGGGCGGACGCGCCGTCGCCGTCGCCGCCGACGTCGCCGACCCGGCCGCCGCGGCCCGACTGGTCGCCCGGACCCGGACGGACCTCGGCGGACTGCACATCCTGGTCAACAACGCCGGGATCACCGACGACGGCCTGATCCACGACCTCAGCCCGGACGCCTGGCTGGACGTCATGAAGGTGAACTTCGGCGGGGCGTACCACTGCACCAGCGCCGTGACGGAGCACTTCATGGCCGAGCGGGACGGCGCGATCGTGAACATCTCCTCCGTCATGGGCGAGCGCGGCTGGATCGGGCAGTCGGCCTACGCGGCCTCCAAAGGCGCGCTCAACGCGCTGACCCGTTCCGCCGCCGTGGAACTGGCGCGGTTCGGCGTCCGGGTGAACGCGGTCTGCGCGGGCTTCACCCCGACCGAGCTGACCGGCCCCCTCCTCGACGGGCCTTCCGGCCGGGCGATCAGACGGCAGGTGCCGCTGCGCTCCTTCGCCGACCCGTCCCAGATCGCCGCCGTGGCCCTGTTCCTCGCCGGTCCCGACTCCGGCTATCTCACCGGCGCGCTGGTCCGGGCGGACGGCGGATTCGCCGCCCAGCTCGGCACCGGGCACGCGTGAGGGGCGGGTGGCCGACCATGTGTCTCCGTACATGCCTCTGTACATGCCTCCGCCCGCGCCGAGGCCCGCGTCCGGGCCCGCTCGGTCCCATCCCTTCCCCGGGTCCGGCCGGTCAGGGCGCTCCGGCCGCCGGCAGCGCCGTGCCCCCGCCGACCGGCGGCATCACGCTCCACGGCCCTGGGGCCCGGGGAGTGGTCGCCGTATGAGGCGGGTGGCGATCACCGGCCTGGGCGCCGTCACTCCCCTGGGCAACGACGCCGCCTCGACCTGGCGCGGCCTGGTGGCCGGGCGCAGTGGTGTCGGTCCTCTGACGGTCTTCGACCCCACGGGCTTCCCGGTGCGTATCGCGGGCGAGGTCAGGGGCTTCGACCCGGCCGCGGCCGTGCCGCGTGACGCGGACCGTCCCCGGCTCTCCCGGGCCGGTGGCTTCGGTGTCGCCGCGCTGCTGGAGGCCCGGCGCGACGCTGCCGTGGAGCCGTCCACGTACGCCTACGGTGAGCGGGGGGTCGCGATGGGCGCGAGCGTCGGACGGCCCGAGGCGCGCTTCCTCGCCGACATCGCGAGCCTGCGCGAGCGTACGGGGCGGCCGGACGCGTTCCTCCGGCAGGCCCCCGGCACCACCCTCACCGACGACCAGAACGTGCCGCTCAGCGCCATGGCCCGGCTGCTGGGGGCGACCGGGCCCATGCTCGGGGTCAGTACGGCCTGTTGCGGTTCGGGGCACGCCATCGGCGAGGCGTACCGCGCCATCCAGGAGGGAGACGCGCGGCTCATGGCCGCGGGCGGGTACGACTCGCTGACGACCTGGCTTGATCTGCTGGGTTTCGGTCTGCTGGGAGCGCTCACCGACCGGTACGGCGACGATCCCCGCTCGGCCTCCCGGCCCTTCGACGCCGACCGCTCCGGATTCGTCCTCGGTGAGGGCGCGGTCGTCTGTGCCCTGGAGGATCTGGACGGCGCGCGGGCGCGCGGCGCGCGGGTCATGGGCGAGGTACTCGGCTACGGCAGCACCCTCAACGCCTGGCGGATCACCGACGCGCCACCGGATGGCTCAGGTGCCGCCCAGGCCATGGCGGCGGCCATCGCCGACGCGGGCCTCGCCCCGGATGACATCGACTACGTCGTGGCGCACGGCACCGGCACCCGGGGCAATGACCTGGCCGAGACCGTGGCACTGAAGAGGGTCTTCGGCGACCACGCCCACCGGCTCGTGGTCAGCTCGCCGAAGTCGATGGCGGGGCATCTGACCGCGGCCGGGGCCGCGCTCAACGTCCTCGCCGCGCTGGGCGCCATCCGCACCTCGACGGTTCCGCCGACGATCAACCTCGACACCCCGGACCGGGGGCTCGATCTCGACTACGTACCGCACACCGCCCGTTCGATGCCCGTCTCGACGGTGCTGGTCAACGCGTTCGCCTTCGGCGGTGCCAACGTCAGTCTCGTGATCGGCGCGCCCGAGGGGTCCCGGTGAGCGGCCCGCCGCCGGTCGTGGCGGCCACCGTCCAGGGAAGGGGCACCCCTGGTCTGACCACGGCGAGCGGGACCGGGCGGCGTGTGGCCGTGACCGGTCTGGGGCTGCTGACCGCCCTCGGTGAGGGTGCCGGAGCCACCTGGGCGGGGCTGCTCGGCGGGCGCGGCGGCATCGGGCCGCTGCGCGGCTACGACCCGTCCCCGCTGCGTACCCGCGTCGGGGCCGAGATCCACGGCTTCGACGCCACCCGGTTCGCCTCCCGGCGCGCGCTGCGGACGCTCAACCGCGGCGACCGGCTCGCCGTCGCGGGCGCCGCGCTCGCCCTGGCCGACGCCGGTCTCGACGGGGAGGGCGAACTCGGGAGCCGTACCGGGCTCTTCCTGGGCGGCAACAAGGAGATGCCGCGCATGGACGGCCTCATCGCCGGGGTCGCCACGGCCCGGGACCGCGGCGGCGCGGTCGATCTGGCGGCGCTGGGGCGCACCGCCGCCTCCGTCATCCCCCCGCTGTTCTTCGTCGAGGGCCTCCAGCCCGCCGCCTCGTTCCACATCTCGCACCGGTACGGCATCCGTGGCGCAAACGTCTTCCTCGCCGGGACCGCCGACTCCGGTACGTCGGCGATCGGGCACGCTATGCGCGCGGTACGGAGAGGGGAGGCCGACCTCGTCCTCGCGGGCGGGTACGACGACGCCACCTCCTGGTGGCCCGCGTCCAAGATGGACGGGCTGGGCGTGCTGACCACCCGTAACGACCTCGGGGCCGAGGCGTTCCGGCCCTTCGACAAGGACCACACCGGTTCCGTCCTGGGCGAGGGCGCGGCCCTGCTCGTCCTGGAGGAACTCGGCCACGCGCGCCGGCGCGGCGCCCGCGTCTACGCCGAACTCACCGGCTTCGGCGCGGGCAACGACTGTGTGCGCCCGCCGGCCCCGCACCCGCGCGGCCGGGGCCTGTCGCACGCCATCGGCCGCGCCCTGCGCGACGCCGGGCGCGGCCCGGGGACTGACTACGTGGCGGCGCACGGCTGTGCGACGCCCCGGGGCGATGTCAGTGAGGCGCGGGCCCTGCGTGACGCGCTCGGCCACCGGGCGGACGCCGCGGCCATCAGCAGCGTGAAGCCGCAGACGGGTCATCTGGTCGGCGGCGCCGGGGCGCTCAACGCGGCGGTCGCCGCGCTGGCGCTCTACACCGGGGTGATCCCCGCGACCCCGCATCTGGAGACGCCCGCGCCCGGCTGCGACCTGGACTGGGTGCCCGGCGCGCCGCGCGACGCACGTCCGGCCACCGCGCTCGCCCTGGCCCGGGGTCTGGAGGGCCAGGCGGCGGCGCTGGCCCTGGCGCGGTTCCCATGACGGCCGCGCGTTCCAGGGGACCGACCACACCGACAGCACCAGTCGCGCAGACAACACCGACAGGGCTTCCGAGCCGGGAGACGACGACCACACCACGAGGGCGAGAACGCCGGGAGAGGGCGGGCGAGATGAACGACGGGACAGCAATGGGGGCGGGAGACCAGGACCGGGACACCGGACAGGGAGGCGCGTGGGATCTCCCTGGGCCAGGCGCCGCCGCACCCGCCCGGAGCACACCGGACCACCCGCCACCGGACACCGCCCGCCGGCTTCGGACGGGGCGGCACGACCCCGCCCCCGGCTCCCGGCCCGTTCCACCGGACCGACCGGCGCACCCGGCCGACCCGGTGCGGGTCTTCGTGGCGGGCGTCGGCGCCATCACCGCCCTGGGCCAGGGGGCGGACGTGCTGTGGCGGGGCGTCCAGGCGGGCCACAGTGCCATCCGCCAGGTCACGTCCCTGCCCATGGACGGCTATCCCACCGACCTCGGCGCCGAGGTGCCTGATCCGCCCCTCCCTCCCTACGACTACGCGGGCCCACTGGGCGGCACGGAGCGCGAACCCGCCCTCGACTACGCCCTTATCGCCGCCGAGGAGGCCCTGACCGCCGCCGGGATCGCGGTGACGGACCCGGCGGCGGACCGTGCGTACGACAGCCCACCGGACCGCGCGTCCGACCGATCGCACGACAGCGCACCGGACCACGCGTCCCACCGGCCACACGAACCGACACCGGACCACGCGTCCGACCGGCCACACGACCCGACACCGGACCACGCGTCCGACCGGCCACACGACCCGACACCTGACCACGCGTCCGACCGCACACCGGACCACCCACCCCGCCGACCGCACAACCCCATGACGGACCGACCACACGACCCTATGACCGGCCGAACCGCGCGCCGGGCACCGGGCACCGCCCCCACCTCCGCACCCGGCCAGGTCGGTTCCCTCCCCGCGCACCGCTTCGGCGTGGTCGTCGGCAGTTGCAACGGCGGCCTGCGCGGTGCCGAGCGGGCCCTGCGCCGGGCCCGCTCCGGCCGGGCCGTTCCGGCGGACCGGGTGCGGCCGCTGCTCGTTCCCCCGCACGCCATCGCCGAGGCGCTCAGCGCGGCCTTCGGTCTCCAGGGCCCCTGTCTCTCCGTCAACACGGCCTGTGCCTCGGGCGCCCACGCCCTCGCGCACGCGCTGGAGGTCATCCGCGCCGGACGGGCCGACGCCATGCTGGTCGGCGGCGCCGACGCGTTCACCGAGACCGCGTTCGCCGGGTTCGGCGGCCTCCAGTCGCTGTCGAGCCGGCCGGCCGCCCCCTACTGCCGGGACCGGGACGGACTCTCGCTCGGCGAGGGCGGCGGCATGCTGGTCCTGGTCGCGGAGCCGGTGGCGCGCTCGATGGGCGCGCCCCTCCTCGCGGAGGTGCTGGGCTACGGCCTCTCCGCCGACGGCTACCACGCCACCGCACCCCACCCCGGCGGCGAGGGAGCGGCGCGGGCGATCCGTGCGGCGCTCGTGTCCTGCGGGCTCACCCCGGACGACATCGTCTACATCAATGGCCATGGCACCGGGACGCCCAGGAACGACGCGGCCGAGAGCGCCGCCGTGCGCGCCGCTCTCGGGCCCGCCGCCGAACGCACCGCGCTGAGCAGCACCAAGTCGATGGTGGGACATCTGCTGGGGGCGGCGGGGGCGGTGGAGGCGATCGTCACCGTGCTGGCACTGCGGGACCAGATCGCGCCGCCCACCGCGCACCTCACCCGGACGGATCCGGCGTGCGGCCTCGATCCGGTGCCGGGGACGGCCCGGCCGATGGCCATGGCGGTGGCGCTGTCCAACAACTTCGCGTTCGCCGGGGCCAACGCGACGGTCGCCTTCGGCCGTGTCACCGGTCCGGGCGAGGCAGGCCCGGCGGACGGAGGCACCCGTTCCCCGGCCGCCCCCGGACCCGGACCCGGCTGTTCCCCAGCCACCCCCGGACCCGGAGGCACCCGTTCCCTCAGCACCCCCGCCCCCGGCCGCGTCCCGGGCGCCGACGGACGCGTCGGCCCGACGGACACCACGCGCCCGGATGTCCGAGTCGGCCCCACCCGTACCACCCTCACCACAGCGACGGACGAACCCGTCGTCATCACGGGCGTCGGCGTGCTCCTCGCCGCGGGCACGTCCGGCGAACGCCTGTGGGAGAGCTACCACCGTCCGCCGACGCTGGCGGGCGCCCCCGGACCCGGCGCCCCCGGCGGCGTCCCGTTCCCGCCGGCCCCCGATGGCCCGCGCTTCGCCCCGGTGGAGTTCGACCCGGACCGCCTCACCACGCCACGCGAGCGCCGACGGATGGACCGGCTGGGCCAGCTGGCCGTCGGGGTCGCCCGTGACGCGCTGGCGGACGCCCGGCTGACCGCCGGGGACGGTGTCGGGGTCGTCCTCGGCACCTGCCTCGGGCCGCTGCGCAGCCTCGGGGAGTTCCTGCTGCCGGTCCTGGCGGACGGCCCGTCGGCGGCGGCTCCCGCGCTCTTCCCCAACACCGTGTGCAACGCGGCGGCCGGTCAGATCGCCCGGGTGGTCGGCGCGCGGGGGCCGACCTCGACCGTGACGGCGGGCCACGCGGCGGGCGCGTCCGCGCTCGCCGTCGCCCACGATCTGCTGCGTACGGGACGGGCCGACGCGGTGGTCTGTCCCGCCGTCGACGAACTGCCCCCCTGGGTGAGGTCGGCCTACCGGGCACTGCCGCTCTTCGGCGGTCGCTCCGGCCGGGCCTGCACGCTCGCCGAGGGCGGTGCCGCCCTCGTCCTGGAACGGGAGTCGGCGGCGCGGGCGCGCGGGGCACGGATCCTCGGCCGGCTCGCCGGATACGGTTCGGCCTCCGACGCCCTGGGCATCGGACGCTGGGACCGGGACGGCCGGGGCGCCGAACGGGCCATGCGGGCCGCGCTGCGCGACGCCGGTGCCGCCCCGGGTGATCTGACGGCCGTCTGGGCCGGAGCGACGGGAGTGGACCTCGCGGACCGCGCCGAGGAACGCGCCCTGCGCCGACTCGCCCCGCCCTGCCCGGTGGAGCGGCCGCTGCGGGTCCTCGGCGAACCCGTCGGCGCCGGAGCGGTGGTCTCCGCGGTGCTCGCGGTGACCGGATGGCGCCGGGGCGGCCCCGGCGCACCACCCGGCGCCGTCCCCGCCGACAGCCCGTCCCGCAGACCGACCGGCCCCGTGCTCGTCAACAGCTCGTCCCTCTGCGGTACCCACTACAGCCTCGTCCTGCGCCCCGGATCGGAGAACTGACCGTGCCCGAGACCACCGACCGCCATGTCTCCGTCGTCGCCACGGGCGCGTTCCTGCCGGGCGACCCACTCGACAACGACGCCCTCGCCCGGCTGGTCGGGCCGCTGCCCGACGAGCTGCTGGCGGCGACCGGGGTCAGGCGCCGCCACTGGCTGGTCGACCCGGTCAGCGGTGAACACCGCACCGGCACCGCCCGGATGGCCACCGCCGCCGCCCGTCAGGCCCTGGACCGGGCGGGTATGGCGGCCGGGGAGCCGGATCTGATCGTCGTCTCGACCGCCAGCCCCGACGATCCGCTGCCCGTGACCGGGACCTATGTCCAGGAGGCGCTCGGCCTGGAGCGCTGTGCCGTGATCGAGATCCGCGCGGGCTGTGTCGGTGCCGTCCAGGCGCTGGACACCGCCCGTCGGCTGCTCGCCGACGGCACCCACCGTACGGCCCTGGTCATCGGCGCCGAGTCGATATCACCGCTGCTCACGCCCCTGTACCTGGGCAGGGATCCGCGCACGGTCCGGCTGCGGGACCGGCTGACGGTCCATACCTTCGGCGACGGCGCGGCCGCCGTGGTGCTGCGGGCGGGGGACGAGGGGTCGGCGGCCGGCCGACCGCGCCCGGTCTTCGCCACCCGGTGTCTGGGCGGTGCCCGCGCACCCGGTATGCGGATCGCCCGCGACGGTACGGAGATGCCGCCGGCCGGGCGGCGCTCCCCCGAGCGTCCGGTGGGCATCCGGCTCGACCTCCCCGGCACGGCGGCGTTCGGCCCCCGGGTGTTCGTGACGGGCCTGCGGGATGTGCTGGAGCACGCGGGCCTGTCGGTGGCCGACATCGACGTCTGTGTCGTACCCGAGGGCGACGCCGCGTACTTCAGCGACGCGTTCGAGGCGGCGGGACTGAGCGCCGCCGAGCACGCCCTCCTGCGGACGTCCCTGGTCGAGAACCTGGCCGACGTGGGCGCCACGGGATCGCCCGCCGTGCTCCTGGCACTCGACGCGGGGTGGGTGAGCGGCCGCGTCCGGCCCGGTGACACGGTGGTGCTGCTGGCCGTCGAGGCGAGCCGCTATCTGTACGCGGGCCTGACACTCACCTGGGACGCCCCAGCCCCGGTGCCGGGGCGGTGAGCGGCGCCCTCACGGGCCGGACCGCGCGGGGCTCGCCGGGCGCGTGGTCCCACCTGCCCGCGGGCCCTCAGCGGCCCGCCGTGGGCCCGGCGAGGACGGCCCGCCGCCGTTCCACGGCGACCCCGCCCCAGACACCGTTGGACTGTCCCGTCTCCCGGGCCCAGTCGGCGCACTCGGCCGCCACCGGGCAGCGTCGGCAGACCGCGCGGGCCCGCTCCACCTGCTTCGCCCCCGGGCCGGTGGTGCTGACGGGGAAGAAGAGTTCGGGATCCGCCGTGTCGGCGCACGCCGCCTCACGCTGCCACTCCATCGCGTCCCGGCCGCCTGAGTGGTGGAACCTGTCTCCCGGATTCGCCTTCACGCGCCCGCCCTCCGCTCCGTCCGCCGTGTCGTGTGCGCTGTCGTCCTCATAGAGGGCGGGTTCCACGAGAGGACGCCGTCACACCCACGGACCCGGGGCGGGTCGGGTGGGACACGGCTCGCCCTCGCGGCGGCCCGGGCGCAGGGCACGGGACCGCTCGCGAGGGCGGGAGGTCCGGGAGGGGGGC
>NZ_JBHVHF010000191.1:0-16136 GCF_042800315.1 Streptomyces sp. NPDC057638 | reverse complement strand
CCCGCCACGCGCCGGTGGCGGGCGGCGGGAGGGCGACCGGGGAGCCGGTACGGGACCGGGGGAGCCGTCCGGGTTTCAGGAGACGCCCTTCGCCGCGCGGAACCCGGCCTCCAGATCCGCGGTGAGGTCCTCCAGGCTCTCGATACCGACCGAGAGCCGCACCAGACCGGGCGCGGTGCCGGTGGCCGCCAGCTGGTCCGGATCGAGCTGGCTGTGGGTGGTGGACGCGGGGTGGATGATCAGACTGCGGACATCCCCGATGTTGGCGAGATGGCTGAACAGCTCCACCCCGTCCACGAACCGGCGGCCCGCCTCGACGCCGTCCCGCAGCTCGAACGCGAGGACCGCGCCCGCCCCGCGCGGCAGATAGCGCCGCGCCGCCTCGTACCAGCGGCTCTCCGGCAGCCCCGGATAGTGCACCGCCGACACCTCGTCGCGGGCCTGGAGCCAGCGGGCGAGCGCCAGCGCGTTGGAGGAGTGCCGCTCGATCCGCAGGCTGAGTGTCTCCACCCCCTGGAGCAGGAGGAAGGCCGAGTGGGGGGAGAGCGCGGGGCCGAGATCGCGCAGCAGCTGCACCCGCAGCTTCACCCCGAAGGCGCCCGGCCCGAGGTCCGGCCAGTAGCGCAGCCCATGATAGCTGGCGTCCGGTTCGGAGAATCCGGGGAAGCGCTCGGGGTGCGCCCCGAAGTCGAAGGTGCCGCCGTCCACGACCACCCCGGCGATGGTGGTGCCATGGCCGCCGAGGAACTTGGTCGCCGAGTGGACCACGATGTCCGCGCCGTGCTCGATCGGCCGCAGCAGATACGGGGTGGGGACCGTGTTGTCCACGATCAGCGGCAGCCCCTCGGCGTGCGCGGTGTCCGCGACGCCCCGGACATCGAGCACATTGCCCCGGGGGTTGCCGAGCGTCTCCGCGAACAGCGCTTTGGTGCTGGGGCGTACGGCGGCCCGCCAGGCGTCCAGGTCGTCGGGGTCGTCCACGAAGGAGACCTCGATCCCGAACCGGGGCAGGGTGTGCCGGAAGAGGTTGTAGGTGCCGCCGTAGAGCGAACTGCTGGTGACGATGTGGTCCCCGGCGCCCGCGAGCGTCAGGATCGCCAGCGTCTCCGCGGCCTGCCCGGACGCGAGCGCCACCGCCCCCACCCCGCCCTCCAGCGCGGCCACCCGCTGCTCGAACGCGTCCTGGGTGGGGTTGTGGATACGGGTGTAGATGTGTCCCGGCTCCGCCAGCGAGAACAGGTCCGCCGCGTGCTGGGTGTCCCGGAAGACGAAGGACGACGTCTGGTAGATCGGTACCGCCCTCGCCCCCGTGGCCGGATCGGGCGTGGTGCCCGCGTGGACCTGCTTGGTCTCGAAGGACCAGCCGTCCCGTGCGGGCGGGGCGGAGAGCTCCTCGGGGGTGTGGTCCGAGGCGGCGGAGTCGAGCGTCATGTGCGGGGTCCTCCATGAAGGTCGGGGAAGGGGGTGTCACCGGTGGTGGCGGAGCGGCCACCAGGGTGTGGAAAGGAGAGCCCCCCGGCCGGAAAGCGCCGGGGAGCGGGGGAACCTGCGGTGGGGTGGGGCGCGGGGCGGTGGAATGTTCACGCGCTATTCGCGCGGGTATTCACTTCACCTCGTGGAGGATTCCCGTCGCGACATCGAAAACGAATCCGCGAACCGAGGTGGTGTGCGGGATGAACGGATCCGCCTGGATCCGCCGGAACGACTGGCGCACATCCTCCTCCAGGTCCCGGAACGCCTCCGCGGCCCAGTCCGGGCGGATTCCGGTCTCCTCCTCGATCTGCTGTTTGAACGCGTCGTCGGTGAAGGTCAGCATGCCGCAGTCGGTGTGGTGGATCAGCAGGATCCGATTCGTGCCGAGCAGCCGCTGACTGATCGTCAACGAACGGATGACGTCCTCGCTGACCACGCCCCCCGCGTTACGGATGACATGCGCGTCACCCTCCTGGAGCCCCAGGATGGAGAAGATGTCCAGCCGCGCGTCCATGCAGGCGACGACGGCGAGCCGGCGGGCCGGGGGAAGGGCGCGGGGACCCGCGAAAGAGGCGGCGTAGGTCTCGTTGTTGGTGAGGTATTCGTCGATCACAGACATGGAGTCCTCGGGTTCCGTGTGACGGGGTGGTGCGTGAGGGAGGCGTCCCCAGGAATTCCTCCGCTGGCAACGTAACGATCGAAAAATCGAACGGGAAAGGGGCGACTCCGCGATGTCACACGCCTGCAATCTTCCCTTCCGCCCCGCGCCTTTCCCCGGCCCCTTCTCGCGAGCTCGCGTCCAGCCCCTCGGCGTGCCGCGCGGATCCACTCCCTTATGGGCCCGGGTTCCACTCCCTGGCGGGCGGTCGTTCCGCGGGCGATGGGGGTACCCCCTCCGGCCGTGCGGAACGCCTGCCCGCAGCGGAGGGGCGAGGTCGGGGCCCGGGCGCAAGGGTGGGCCGGGGGGCTTGCCGCGACCCCCACGGCAGGCACCCCCGGCCCCGATGGAGGCGGCGCCCCAGGCGACCCCCTCCATCCGTGGAGCGGCACAGTTCGCCGCTCCCGGCAGGAACGACCCGGGCGGTGACCTCGGCAGTCCCCCACAGACCCCGACGCCCCGCGATAAAAGGGCCGTTCCCCGAGACCAGGCCCCCGCCTTCCCCCAGGCGGGGGCCTGGCCTCCCCCCTTCCCCCATTTCCCCCGTGTGCTGTGGCTCTTCGTCCCCCGGGCCCTCCAGGCCGTCCCCTGGTCCCGGCTGGTCTGGGAGCGCGTCAGCGCAGTGCGGTCACCACCCATTCGGCGGCTACCGCCAGCGCCACTCCAGCCCCCAGGACCACCGTCGCCACTCTCGTACGTCCGCGCTTGCTGAGGATCAGGGCGCCGCCCGCGAGGATCAGGGCGATGCCGTAGAAACCCATCGTCAGCACCGAATGGGTGCTGCCGAGCCGGAGGGCGAGCGTGAGGCCCACCGCGGCCATGATGACCGCGGAGAGCACCACACGGATGTGGCGTGCCTGGCGTGGTGTGAGTCCTTGGCGCTCCGGACTGGTGTCCGAACCCGCGTCCGGGCTCATATCGACTTCTGACATGTTCGGCAGACTATCCGTGTGCCGAGCGGGTCCGCCGGGTGCTCCGACGGCCCGCGCCCCATCGGTGGCGGTGGCCGTCTCAGGCATGTCGGCCGATGCCCACCGCCCAGCGCGGGGCGGTACCGGTCAGTTGACAGGCCATCAGATAGAGCGGGATCGGCGGGGTATAGGGACTTCCGTCGTCGGGCCAGTGGATCAGCTGGGGATCCGTGGCCGGTACGCGGGCTCCTTTCGCGTAGTGCGCGGGGAGTGGCCAGGTCAGTTCGGCGTCCGACCCGGCCGGGACGATCCACCACCACCAGTGGGTGTCGGCGAACACACAGCCCTTGCGCGGCAGATGGCCCAGGAGCCGGAAGCCGTGGCGGGCCGGGATCCCGACCGCGTCACAGCCCAGCGTGGGCGACAGTGCCGGTGGCGGTGTGAGCGTGACCGTCTCCACCGGGACGGTGTCGCGACCGCTCCAGCACAGCCGCGCCGACAGCCGTCTCACCATCGTCGCTCCACCCCGGGTGGCAGGGCGGCCCGCTCGGCTCTCTCAGTTCTTTCAGCGGGATGGTGGTGCGCCCCCGAGGAGGGGCGCTGGTGGGCCAGTTCGGCCCAGACGATCCGGCCGCTGCCCTGGTGGATGGCGTGCGCGCCCCAGGCGCTCGCCACCGCCTCGACCAGCAGCAGTCCCCGGCCGCGCTCCTCCGCCGCCCTGGTCTGGCAGACATGCGGCCCGGTCGGCGCGCACCCCTGGTCGCGCACGCTGATCCGCAGCTGCTTGACGCTGTTCACCAGCTCGCAGGTGATCAGGTGGCTTCCGCTGTGCACGACGGCGTTGGTGACGAGCTCGGAGACCACCAGCAGCGCCGTGTCGTGGGTGTCACCCCCTATGCCCCAGTGGTGGAGTCGCTCGCGGGCGAGCTTGCGGGCTCTGGACACGTACTCGACGCGCGCCGGGAGCTCGAAGCCGAACCGGTGATGGTCGGCCCCCGAGCACTGGTTCAGGAGTGGGGCGTGGAGCGCGTCACGTTTCACCAGACCACTGTCGCCCTGAAGAGGACAGGTTGGCAAGGCCCACTCTGAAAAATTCAGAGTGGGCATATTCATCGTTGCAGGGGCGTGGCACACTTCTCCGGAACAGTACGGTGGGGAGGTCTCGAAGTGAGTGAACCGCGGTCCGCCCCCACGGTGGGGCAGGTCGTCCTGGGTAAGCGCTTGCAGGATCTGCGCGAGCGCGCCGGGCTCAAGCGCGAGGAAGCCGCCAAGGTCCTCCGGGTGGCCGCGGGAACCATTCGCCGGATGGAGACCGCCGAGGTCGCGCTGAAGATCCCCTACGTGCAGCTCCTGCTCGGCGCCTACGGCATAGGGGACGAGGAGGCCCGCGGCTTCATCGAACTGGCCGAGGAGGCCAACAAGCCCGGCTGGTGGCAGCGGTTCCACGATGTCCTGCCCGGCTGGTTCAGCATGTACGTCAGCCTGGAGGGCGCCGCGAGCCTGATCCGGGCCTACGAGCCGCACTTCGTCCCCGGTCTGCTCCAGACCGAGGGATACGCGCGGGCGATCATGATGAGCGGGGCCGTCGGCCAGACCGATCCCGAGGACATCGAGCGGCATGTGGCGCTGCGGATGGAGCGCCAGGCGCTGCTCACGCACGCCGACGCCCCCAAGCTCTGGGTGATCATGGACGAGACGGTCTTCCGCCGTCCCGTCGGCGGGCGTGAGGTGATGCGGGGCCAGATCGACCGGCTCCTCGAAGGCGCCGAGCTGCCCCATGTCACGCTCCAGATAGCGGAGTTCGCCTCCGGACACCACCCCGGCACCTACGGGCCGTTCGTGCTGTTCCGGTTCGCCGTCCCCGAACTCCCCGACATGGTCTACAGCGAGTATCTGACCGGCGCCGTCTATCTCGACGCGCGGCCCGAGGTCGCCTCGCACCTAGAGGTCCTGGACCGCATGGCGGCCCAGGCCGCTACCGCACAACGCACGAAGGAGATCCTGAGGGGTCTTCGCAAGGAGCTGTGAATGGACTACATATACAACGGCATGCCCGCGACGGAGCTGGGGGAGTCCGGCTGGCGCAAGCCGTGGAGCGGTGGCAACGGCGGCAACTGCTTCGAGACGATGAAGCTCGCGGACGGCAGGGTGGCGGTGCGTCAGTCGGCGGACCCCCACGGGCCCGCGCTGATCTACACCCCCGGTGAGATCGCGGCCTTCATCCAGGGCGCGAAGTCGGGGCAGGCGGATTTCCTGCTCACCTGATCCGGATCGTTCCGCAGCTGACGCCGGCCGACCTCGTTCGTCGACCGGCCTTTTGACGACCCGGGGTGCCGCCGAGGGCCCAGGGTGTCAGTCCGTGCTCCACCACGCATCACGCGCCGCGACCGATGCGACTGATGTGACCGAGACCCCGGGGGATCCGCTGAGACCATGACCGAAGACTTACCGGGCAACGGCTTACCCGGCCATCCGGGGCCTGGACCCGGCCCCGTACCGTCCTCGCCGACGAGGACGGCACGACAACGGCGTGCGGGCGTTCCCCGCACGCCGTTCGCAGTTTCCGGGGTGAGCCGTCAACCGCGTCCCGGGCGCGGGGGCACCAGGGTGACGGCGAACGACTGTGCGGGTGACACATTACCCGCTGCGTCGATCGTTCGGTACTCGATCGTGTGCTTTCCGTAGTCGGGGGTCGCGTCGTCCCAGGGGACGGCCCGGCTGGTGCCGAGCTTGCCGTGGACCAGGCCGTCGATCACGGTCCCCGAGGGCGTGAACAGAAAGGGCGCGGAGGCGTCCGTCGGCCAGCCGTAGTACGTCTGCCAGCCGTCACCGTTCACCCGGAACTGGCTCACCACATGGCCCGGCTGGTCGTCCGCCGCCGTCAGCCGCAGGGTGAACGGCCCGTCATAGGTGTACGAGGGCGGCTCGCCCGGCGCGTAGGCCGTGCGCGACGGGGGTGACAGCTCGTACCGGACCGGGGCGGGCGTCGCGTCGACCGTCCAGCGCAGCTCCGCGTCCGTCCCCGCGACGCGCGCGGTCAGCCGGTGGGTGCCGGGGCCGGTCGGTACGGTCCGCAGATCGAGATCACGGTCGTTGCCGGGGTTGGCGAGCTCCCGCCCGTCGAGGAACCAGCGGACCGCGGGCACGGAGCCCTCGGGGTGTGTGGTGTCCGCGTAGACGATCGAGGAGGCGCCCACCGGGGCGTCGGTGGCGGTGTGGGTGGTGAACACGGCCCGCGCCCGTGCGCGCGGGGTGGTCACCGCCGTGGCGACGGTCCAGGAGACCGCACGGGTCAGCACCGACGCCCGCAGGGCCGGATCCCGGACGAACGGCGTCGGGTCCGACACGGTCGCCGTCACCCGGTGCCGCCCCGGTGGCAGCGCCAGCCGCCGCAGGTCCAGCGAACGGGCGTTCGCCGTCGGCAACGGCCGACCGCCGTTCACCCGCCACACCACGTCCAGCTCCTGCCCGCCGGGGTGCAGGGTGTCCACCCAGAGCACCCGGTCCGGGCCGACCGGCGCGTCCGTGGGCGTATGGCCCTGCACCAGGTCCACCCGCTCCGCGATCCGGGCGGTCAGTACCTCCCGGCCGACCTGATCGAAGGCGTAGCCGAGCGTCTTCATGAACGAGTGACGGCTCGGCCGCCAGACACCCTTGGTGTGGTAGAGCCCGCCCTCGTGCCGGCCGATGACCCCGCCGGACTCGCTGGGCTCGCCCAGCCAGCGCCACCACTTGGCGCGCTGACGGCGCATCTGGTCCTCGGTGAGCACGGTGTGATGGGCCGAGGAGGGCTCGGCGCCCTGGTAGGTGCCGCCCGGCACGCCCCGCTCGTAGTAGTCGTACTCGTCCTGGAGACGGCCGAGGGTGTGCCCCAGTTCATGCGGGGTGATCAGCGGCGAGAGGGCGTTGCTGCCGGAGGCGGTGGCGTAGGTGCCGCCCGTGCCGCCGTAGGTGGAACTGTTGGCGAGGGCCACGATCTGCCGGTTGGCCGCGGTCGCGCCCGGTACGAGGGCGGCGAGCGCGCTGGCGGCGGTGCCATCCACGGTCAGCGCCCGCCGGGGGGCCGACGCGCTGCACCCGCCCCAGAACCCCATATGGAGCGCGGTGTCCCGGCGCGGTGAGTCCAGCGCCGGATCACAGTCCACCCCGGACTCACGGGAGACCGCCTCGACCGCCCACACATTGATGTACTCGCGGTAGGAGGCGAACGGCTCGATGGACCACAGCACGTTCAGATGCCGCCCCAGGTCGGAGCGGAACGCGGGCAGTTCGGCGGCGGTGTAGCCGTCGCCCATCACGATGATGTTGAAGCGGCGCTCCGCCGGGCCCGTGATCCGCACCGGGACGACGGCGGCGCCGGAAGGCTCCACGCGTGCGCCGGGCGGTGGCGGGTCCGGCGGAGCGCCGGGCGGGGCGGCACCGAGGAGGCCGCCGAGGAGGAAGGCGCCCATGGCGAGCGCGCCAAGTCGTCTGCGCAGGGACGTTCTCGTCTCCAGTAATCCCATGGCGCGGCAGCGTAGGCCCGGCGTCCGCCGCCGTAAACCACGCGGGTCACGGTCGAGGGCGTGGGTCGTGTCGTCGAACTCCCGTCTGTCCGCCGTGCCCGGGCACGCGCCCTCCCCCTGGGGCCTGGGTGGGTGTGCCCCTGGGCGGAGCCTGGCGGACCCAGCGCCAGACCCTCCCCCCGGACTTCGGCACAGGAGGAGGACGACACTCCCCGCCGCCCGGCCGGGCGGGGTCCCCGGGCGGTGGCGCGGAGCCGGGAACGAGTGCCGGCGGCCGCCCGTTACGGTGAGGGGGAGACGATCAACGGGAGGGCGGCCGATGAGTGAGGGCGGGTTCGTGAGGGGCGGGGTCTGGCACTCCGTACCGAGGAGGGAACGGGCCGACCCCGCCGACGCGCTCATCCTCGTCGATGTCCAGCGGGCCTTTCTGACGGGTGCGGACGCCGTGCCGGCCGCCCCGGCGCTGCTGCCGGTGCTGGCCGGGCTGCTCGACTCCGCCCGGAGCGCCGGGGCCGTCGTCGTCCATCTGCGCAACGACGGCGAGCCGGGTGCGGCCGACGAACCCGGAATCCCCGGCTGGGAGTTGGCGCTCCCGGTGCGCGAGGGGCCGGATGAGCACGTCATGGCCAAGGCCGACGACGACGGCTTCACCGGCACCGGTCTGGGCGCGCTGCTGGAGCGGCGGGGTGTCGGACGCGTGGTGGTCGCCGGGGTGCTCTCGGAGATGTGTGTCAGCGCCACCGCGTTCGGGGCGCTGGAACGCGGCCTCGCCGTGGTGCTGCCCCATGACGCCCACGGGACCTACGGTCTGGACGACCTCCCGGCCGAGGTGGTCGCCCGGGTCGCCGAACACGCCCTGGGGTCGGACCCGGAGCTGCTGCGCACCGCCGCCGCCGTGCGCTTCGTCCGCCCCGGGGGTGGCGCGGACGGCGCGTCTTCGGACTCGTAAGCCGTGACCGGCGGGGGACCCGGCGCGGTCAGCGGCGCTCGGCGGCACCGCCTCCGTGGAGATGCGCCTCGTCGTGGTCCGAGGCCAGCTTCTCCTGGAGCCGGGCGTGGCGGAACTGGTAGCTGGTCCCCTCCGACCGCAGGACGCCACGGCGGTGGGCGTCGCGGAGGAAGCGCATCCCGCGCACCGGGACGAGGCCACGGCGGCTGAGCTGGAGGAAGACCAGGGCGGTCCGCACACTGTCGGACACGGCGACGGCGGAGGCGAGGCCGATGGGCACGGCATGGCCGAGGGTGGTGATCACTCCGGCCCCCCACCCGGCGACGCGGGCGTTGCCGTAGCCGAAGGCCAGCCCGAGGCTGAGGCCGGTCACCGCGCCGAAGGTGATGGCGTTCCGCAGATCACGGCCCCATGAGGTACCCGGGTCGGTGGGGGTGTCCGTGGCGTAGGAGAGCCGCGCGGCTCCGACGGCGGCGCCCAGAGCCAGGGTGCCGACGAGCCCCGCGCTGAGTCCGTAGCCGGGGTTCTTGGTGAACCCGTAGGCGAGACCGATCGACGCTCCCGCCGCGCCTCCCGTGCCCAGCGCCACGCGCGAGCCGAGCGCCCTGAGCCGGGACAAGGCCGTCCGGCCCCGGTCGGGGTGGACCCGGGCCGCGTCGAACGCGGCCAGGAGGCCGACCGCGAGCCCGGCGGGCAGACCCCAGGCGTAGTGGGCCTGGTTGCCGACCGCGAGCATCACCGCGACCCCGACCAGCAGTCCGACCGCCGGGTTGGACCTGCGGTGCGGTACGCCGCGCACGAGCAGCCGCCTGAGCCGGGCGGAGCGGGGATCGCGGGATTCGGAGACGGCTCCCACCAGCAGGGCGAACAGGAGCCCCTGGAGCCCCACATGCCGGGCGCCGAACCATGGGCCCGTATGGCCCATGGCCCGGTAGCCGCCGGGACCGAAGATCAGGGCACCGCAGAGCGCGCCGACGGTGAGCCCGAGGGCCGCGACAGCGGCGACGCGCGGTAACGGTGACGCCCACCAGTGCAGACGGCGCCACTCCAGACCGTGGGTTCCCCGGCGTCTCATCTCGGCCGCGACAGCGGCGAGCCGGCGCCGGATGTCCGCCGCTTCGTACGGGACGAGAGAGGGACCGGGATCCGGCCGGCAGGCGCGGTCCATGAACAGGTCGAGCAGATCGACGGGGAAGTCCTCACCCGGTGCGAACCGGCCGTCGGCCAGGAGCGCGCGTACCGACGGATCGGCGAAGGCGTCATGGACCAGCGACAGCGTCAGTGGTGAGCCGAGGGACCGGGACAGTGCGCTGTGCGGCCGCTCCGTCAGATGCGCGGTCAGCTGGTCCCATGGCTCGGGAACGGACCCGCCGTGGCAGTGCCGTACGTAGGCGACCGCGTCCTCGGGGCGCACGGGCGACAGGGTGAGTTCGGCGGCCCCCCTCAGCTGTCCGGCGCGGGCGAGGTCGAACTCCTCGGGGCGGGAGAAGATCACCACCCGGTAGGTCGCGCCGTGGTCGATCGCTTCGAGGGCGGCCCTGCCCAGTGGGGGTGCCATCTCGTCGAAGCCGTCCAGGAACAGCGCGATCCTGCCGTCCTCGATCAGCCGCCGTGCCGTGTCGCGCCCATAGGCACGGCGGCGGAGGAAGGGGTACCGCGTCTCCAGCTGGTCGGTCAGCCAGTCGTTGAAGTGCTGGCGGTGGTGCTCCCACCCGGTGACGGTGAGCAGTACGGGCACCGGGAACGCGGCGCGCTCGTCCCCGTCGGCGCGTTCCCGCCGCCGCCTGAGCGCGTGACGGACGGTCAGGATGGCGGCGGCGGACTTACCGCTTCCGCCGGTGCCGAGGACGATCAGCCGCCCGGACCGCGACCCCGCGTACACCTCCAGGAGGTCGGCCATGCCGCCCCCGTCGGCCGTGGCCCCGCGGGCGGTGCCGGGCAAGGGCTCGAACGGTGATCCGGCGACGGGCGGCGGCGGTGGGCGGCGGCGCCACCCCCAGCGCACCTCGACCGCCGGATAGAGCTTTCTGTCCCGGGCCACCTGGGCCCACTCCCGGTCGACCGCGTCGGCCAGGGTGTCGGCCGCGGCGGCCGACGCGGCTAATCGCCGGGACCGTTCACGGACGGGACCGCGGGGAGGCCGCGCGAGGAGGTGGATGTCGCCGTGGACCTGGCCGGTCTGGATGACGGTCCGCGCCCGGCCCGAGAACCGGTTGCGCACAGACGGCTGTTCCACGCCGTTCCCCTTTGTCCCGCCCCGGGCGAGGTCACCCGCGGCCCATGTGCATCGCGTCAGCGGCTCCCGAAGAGCGTTCCGAGGAGAATGCCATGGCGCCCGCCCGGCCCCGACGGCGGGGAGGGGCGTCCGCCCCGGCCCCGGGAAGGGGGCGGGGCCCGGGGCGCCGGGTATGCGTCGGGTGCGGGCCGGTCGGCTGGTGCCGGGTGCGGGATGGGCTCGTGGTGCCGGGTGCGGCGCCGGTCGTCTGGCGTCATGTACCGGATCCGCTGACATCGGCCGTGGCCGATTCTCTGCGTCGGCGCTGGTGCGGGGGAGTTCATCTGGTGTGGGTGGTGGGTGAGGGGAGTGGGTGTCGTGCGACTCCGTTCCGTCCTCGGTGCGGTGGAGGGGGCCGGGCCGACGGCGGCGGGTGGCGGGTCTCCGTACCGCGTGGGGTGCCGGGCCGGTGGGCGCCGGGTCTGCGGCGCGTCGGCGGGTGGTCCGCGGCAGGTGGGCCGCGCGGGCCCCTTGCCGACCCCCGCGCCGCTTTGTAGCGTGGCGAAAGCGCTTTCTGGAAGCGCTTTCTGCGTGTCGTACCGCACTCCGAGCCGACGAGGTGAACGGAATGCCCCAGCCACGAAGAGCCGGATTGGCCATCGCCGCGGGCGCCCTGCTGCTGGCGCTCGTCGCGCCACCCGCGCTCGCCCAGGCCGACACCCCCATCGCCGATCCGCTGCCCGACCCCACCCCGGCCCGCCTCGCCCTGGTGCTCCAGGAGTTCGCCGCGATGCCCAGGAGCGAGTCCGTGCCGCCGCCCACGGACTCCCGGCTCAAGCGCTGGGCCAGGATCACCTACCTCGGCGAGGTGCCCGACCGGTCCGGGCGGCTCTTCGTCCCCGATCTCAACGGCAAGCTGTACTTCCTCGACCGCGCCGGAAACCCCAGCGAGTACCTGGACGTCGGCGCGGCGGCCGGGCCCGACTTCTGGTCCCATCAGGGCCTGGGCAGCGGCCTCGGCTTTGTCGCCTTCCACCCGCGCTTCGCGAGCAACGGCACCTTCTACACCGTGCACACCGAGGGCCGCGCCGCCCTGACCACCAAGACCCCCGATCTGCCCGCGCCCCCCAACGGGCGGCTGCACAGCGTCATCACCGAGTGGACCGCCGACGACCCGCGCGCCGCCACCTTCGGCGGCAGCCGCCGGGAGGTGCTGCGGCTGGGCTTCCAGAGCACGTACCACAACATCCAGGAGATCGCCTTCAACCCCAACGCGCGCCCCTGGGACCGTGACTACGGGCTGCTGTACGTCGCCGTCGGCGACGGCGCGGCGGGCGCCGGGGGGACCGTGCCGCAGGACCTCTCCGTCCCCCAGGGCAAGATCCTGCGGATCGACCCGAAGGGCACCGACGGCCCCGGCGGCAAGTACGGCGTTCCCCGGTCCAACCCCTTCGCCGGTCAGTCGGGCAGGCTGGGCGAGATCTACGCGTACGGGCTGCGCAATCCGCACCGGATGAGCTGGGACACGGGCGGGGCACACCGGCTGTACATTGGCAACATCGGCGAGCACCGCGTCGACTCCGTCTACGAGGCCCGGCCCGGCGACAACTTCGGCTGGAGCCACCGCGAGGGCCCCTTCGCCTACCGCAAGGCCGACAATCCCACCTGCGGGGTCTTCCCGCTGCCCGACGACGACGCCGCCCACGGCTACACGTATCCGGTCGCCGCCTTCGACCACAAGCCGTCGGCCGAACGGCCCTGCGCGGACAGCGGGAACGCGCTGGTCGGCGGATTCGTCCAGCGGAGCTGGCGGATCCCCGCGCTGTACGGGGCGTATGTGTACGCGGAGGGCGTCGGCGGCCGGATCTTCGCCTCCCGCGTCCATGACATGCGCCGGGGCGGGGAACCGGCGACCACCTACCACCTGCCCCTGATCGACGCGGCGACCGGCGCCGCCACCACCCTGCGGGAGCTGGCCGGACACCCACGGGTCGATCTGCGCTTCGGCACCGACCGGGCGGGCGGGCTCTATCTGCTCTCCAAGGCCAACGGGAAGATCTGGAAGGTCATCGATGCGGTCCCCGTCCGCTGACCGCCGCCGCTGTGCGGCGCTGGCGACCGCGCTGGCGGTGGGGGGCACGCTGGCGGCGCTGCTGCCCGCCGGACCCGCGGCCAGCACGGCCTCCGTACCGGTGCGCCCCGTCGCCCACTACGACTTCGGCCACCCCGTCCCCGGCGACCCGGCCCGGGAACGGGACCGGGGCACATCCGGCACCGCGATCGAGCTGGTCAACGGTGGTGCGGCGATGCGGGTACGGGACGAGCGGCGCGGCTCCGTGCTCCAGACCCGGCAGCGGAGCCCCGAGGTCCGCACCAACGACGACTGGAAGGCGGGCGTCTACGGCCCCGGCGGGGTGGCCACCCTGCGCGCCTTCAACGCGGTCCGGGGCGCCACCGTGATGGGCTGGTTCCGGCTGACGGGGGAGAACCCGGCGCCCAACTCCCACTCCGCCGACCCGGCCGACCGCTACGGCGCGGTCGGTCTCGCCGGAGTGCTCTCCGGCACCTCCCAGGGCCATGATGTCCGCGCCCTGCTCGAACTCATCACCGTGGACGGGGTGCTGAAGGTGGTGGCGCTCGGACGGCGCGTCGACGGCGCCGGCTCCCAGACCTTCGCCGCGTCCGCCGACTGGCGCACGATCCTGCCACCGGGCCGCTGGGTCCATCTCGCCGCGGCCTTCGACTTCGACACGGGCACGATGGCGCTCTACCGCGGCGGCCGCCCGCTGCCCGGCGCCTATGTGGTCGGCGGCGACCCCTGGGGTGTGGCGGGGCCGCCCGAACCCGACACGGCCTCGCCGAGCGATCCCCGGGGGATCAAGATCGGGGGCAGCTATCCGCAGAACACCAGGGAGGGCAACCCCTGCCACTGCCGGATGGACGACCTGATGTTCTTCGACCGGGCGCTCGACGGGCGCGAGATCGCCCGCTTCCACCGCTGGACCCGGTAGCCGCGCGGTGCCGCCGGTCCGCCCGGGTCGGCGGCGCGCCCGACCGGTCGTACGGGGGCGGGGTGCCCGGCTCCGTACGACTGACCGGCGCGTATGTGACCGGCGGGCCCGTGCCGGATCGCCCGGCCTGTACCCGATCGGCGGGCCCGTCACCGTACGGTCCGTCCGCCGTGCCCGGCGCGCCCGAACACCCACGTACCGCGTCCGGCCGGAGCCCACCGCCGGAAGATCCCCACGAGGGGATCCCGGCGGCTCACCCCGCCGACCGACGGCGGACCGGACAGCCGACGAGAGGAACCCGATGCGATTACCGCTCAAGCCGCTGGTCGCCCTGCTGGGGCTGGCGATGGTGTGGACGCCGTTCGTCGCGCCGGCCCCGCCCGCCCAGGCGCTGCCGGACGGGCTGGCGCCGACCCCGCCGATGGGCTTCAACAACTGGAACTCCACCGGCTGCGCCATCGACGAGAAGATGATCCGCGACACCGCCGACCTGTTCGTCTCCACCGGACTCAAGGACGCGGGGTACGAGTTCGTCAACGTCGACGACTGCTGGGCCGCCGAGAAGCGCGACCCGCTCACCCGGCGGCTCACCCACCACCCCACCCGCTTCCCCAGCGGGATCAAGGCCCTGGCCGACTATGTCCACTCCAAGGGGCTGAAGTTCGGCATCTACTCCAGCGCGGGCACCCTGACCTGCGCCCGGACCATGCCCGGCTCCCTCGACTTCGAGGAGATCGACGCCCAGACCTTCGCCGACTGGGGCGTGGACTACCTCAAGTACGACAACTGCCACCACCAGAACCGGCCCGCGCTGGAGCGCTACACGGCGATGCGGGACGCGCTGAGGAAGACCGGGCGGCCGATCGTCTACTCCCTCTGCGAGTGGGGCGAGAACAAGCCCTGGGAGTGGGGCGCGGACGTGGGCCACCTCTGGCGCACCACCGGCGACATCAACGACAGCTGGCAGTCCGTCCTCACCCTCTTCAAGGCCAACGCGGCGCTCGCCCGGCACGCCGGCCCCGGCGGCTGGAACGACCCCGACATGCTGGAGGTCGGCAACGGCGGGATGACGGACACCGAATACCGCTCCCACTTCTCCCTGTGGTCCATCATGGCCGCGCCCCTGCTGATCGGCACCGATCTGCGCAAGGCCACCCCCGCCGCGCTGGAGATCCTCGGCAACCGCGAGGCCATCGCCGTCAACCAGGACCGGCTCGGCGCCCAGGCCACCGTGGTCCGCTCCGCGAACGGCCACTGGGTGCTCGCCAAACCGCTCGCGGGCGGCGACCTCGCCGTCACCCTCTTCAACGAGACCGAGCAGACCGCCACCGTCTCCGCCACCGCGCGGGAACTGGGACTGCCGCGGCGCGCCGGATACCTCGTCCGCGATCTGTGGGCCCGGCAGGACGCCCACAGCGCGGGCACCATCAGCGCCACGCTCCCCGCGCACGCCACCGCGTTCTTCCGGGTCAGGGCCGGGGGCGAGTGGTGGAAGGCGCCGCCCGCCGTCGCCCTCGGGCTGGGGCTGCCCGTGGTCGCCGAGGGGATCCCGAGCACGATCACCCCGGCGGGACACACGGTGACCGCCACCGTGACCGCGACCAACCACGGCCGTGTCCCGGCCCTGCTGCCCCGGGCCGCGCTGACCACCCCCAGCGGCTGGAGGGTCACCCCGCCCGCCACCGACGGACCGTCGCGCGTCCTGGCCCCCGGGCGGACCCTGACCACCCGCTGGCGGCTCACTCCGCCGCCGGGGACACCCCCGGGCACGGCGCCACTCGCGGCGGGCCTGAGCTTCCGCGCCCCGGGCGTGGGCGAGGTGCGGCACGCGGTCACCGAGACCCTCACCGTCCCGCCCGTCGTCCCGTCCGGCGTCTCCGACCTCGGCGGTGTCGCGTGGGCGACCGCGGCCAACGGATACGGACCGGTGGAGCGCGATATGTCCAACGGCGGCGCCAAGGCCGGAGACGGCCGTACGCTCACCATCAACGGCGTCCCGTACCCCAAGGGCATCGGCGCCCACGCCCCCACCCAGATCGTCTTCTACCTCGACGGCCGCTGCACTTCGCTCACCACCGACGTCGGCGTCGACGACGAACGCGACCCCCGGCTGCCGAACCAGGCCACCCTGACCGGCGAGATCTGGGCGGACGGCGTCAAACGCGCCGACACCGGCCTGCTGACCTGGCGCGACCCGGCGGTCTCCGTGACCGCCGATCTGACCGGCGCGCGCTATCTGCGCCTGGTCGGCACGGTGGGCCCGGACAACAACCGCTATGACCGCATCGACTGGGCGGGGCCGAGGCTGACGTGTGAGGGGTGAGGCGGTGAGGGGGTGAGGGGCTGAGGGGCCCCCGGGCTTGAGGGGCCCCGGGGCTGTGGGTTCCCGGGCTTGAGGGCCCCCGGGTCTGAGG
>NZ_JBHVHF010000190.1:0-16258 GCF_042800315.1 Streptomyces sp. NPDC057638 | reverse complement strand
GCCACGCCCGATCCGGCGGGGCGTGGCGGGGCGGGGCGGGGGCTGACCGGCGGCCACGGAACCCCCGGGGGCCACATCACGGACTTCCGGGGGCCCTCAGCACGGACCGACGACTCACGGACCGACGACTCACGGACCGACGACTCACGGACCGACGACTCACGGACCGACGACTCGCGGACCGACGACTCGCGGACCGACAGCTCGCGGACCGACAGCTCGCGGACCGACAGCTCGCGGACCGACGGCTCAACAACCACCCGCTCACGGACCGATGACTCACGCACCGATAGCTCGCGGACCTATGGCCTCGGAGGGTCACCGCGGCGAGGCTCACGGGACGCGCCAGCCGAGAGCGCCGCCCAGGGCCCCGCCGGATGCCGGACGGGCTGAGACTCCGCGACAGGTCAGCGGCGGGCCGTGTGGACCGCGCGGGCGGTCAGGTAGTGGACGTCCACCCGCCGGTGGAGGCTCTCGGGGTCCTCCGGGTCGAGCAACCGCTCCAGCGTGGCGCGGTCGTCCCCGTCGAGCCGCTCGCCGATCTCCCGCAGCCGCTCGAAGGTCTGGATCACATGCTCGCGCACGGGCTCGGGGGCGGGCGCGGGGACATCCAGCAGGAAGGCGCGGGTGCCGGTCGGCGTCAGCCCCGCCGCCGCGAACAGGGCGAGCCAGTCCTCGGTCACGCGGCGCCCGCCGGGCAGTTCGTCCCGCATCCGCTGGAACCACTCGCTCTGCACCGCGTCCAGCCGGGCCTCAAGCCCCGGCTGTCCCACCCCGATGTCCCGGGGCAGCCTGCGGGTGGACAGCCCGCCCTCGACCACCGCGACCACGCCTCCGGGGCGCAGCAGTCCGGCGAGTCCGGCCAGGGCGGCGCCCTGGTCCCCGATGTGGTGGACCGCGTTGCCCGCCCAGATCACATCGGCCTCACCGAGCGCCTCGATTCCTTCGGGCAGCTCGGCGCGCAGGGTATGGAAGCGGTCCCCGTAGCCGTGGCGTTCGGCGCGGGCGCGGGCCCGCTCCAGCAGGGGCCCGGTGGCGTCGGCGGCGACGATCTCCGCGTCCGGGAAGGCATCGGCGAGGAGGGTGGAGAGGACGCCGGGGCCGCTGCCGACGTCGAGGACCCGGCGCACTCCGGAGGGCGGCGCCAGCTCGGCGAGCCAGGCGAGGGCGTCGCGGTAGAGGGGCGTCTCGACCTCGGCACCGCGCTCCAGCATGGGGGCCATGGCGTCCCAGTCCAGTTCGGTGCCGGTGCCGGTGCCCGCGTCGGTGCCGTGCGGGTGATGGTGGTGGTGATGGTGTCCGCTCATGCGACGAGGGTGACCGGCACCCCGCTCGAACGGCAAAGCCCGTTGCCATTCCGGCAACGCGTTCCCGGTTCCGGGGACGGATCACCGTTCCCGGTTCCGGAGACGGCTCCCCCGCCCCGTCCCCGCCCCGGAGATCGTCCCCGCCCCGGAAAACCATTGGCGCGAGCACCTTTCGCATCAGTAGACAGTCCCCCGATGACTCAGTACACAGCGCTGCCGATCCGACCGATCGGCGAACACGAGTACGAAGACTTCTACGAGACCATCTACACCGCGCTGGACGCGGCCTGGCCCTATGAGGCCGAGATGGCGATCAACAAGCGGATCATCGACTTCGAACGCACCCTCGCGGCCTTCGACGGCGACCGGATGGTCGCGACCGCCTCGTCCGCACGGGTGGAGATGACCGTCCCCGCGGGTTCGGCGCCGGTGGCGGCCGTCGCCGACATCGGGGTGCGGCACGGCTGGCGACGGCGGGGCCTCATGACCGCCCTGATGCGCCGCCAGCTGGACGACCTGCGCGAGCGCGGCGAGTCCGTCGCCGCGCTCTACGCCTCCCAGGCCGGGATCTACGGCCGCTACGGCTATGGCCAGGCGGGCGCCGAACAGACCCTGACCATCCCCACCGCGACCGCCCGCCTCCAGCCCCGGATCCCCCGGGACCCGTCGCTGCGCGTGACCTACAGCGAGATAGCGAACGACCCCGAGGGCCAGGCGGCCGTGCGCGAGGTCTATGCCGCGCTCGTCGCCGAGCGCCCCGGGCTCTTCCCCCGCCACGACGGCTGGTGGCACCAGGTCTTCGTGGACCCCGAGCACCGCCGGGGACCGTGCGCCGAGAAGTTCCTGCTCCTGGTCCGGGACGAGCACGGGCCGCGCGGCTACGCGCTCTTCGCGGTGGGCAACAGCTGGAACGGCGAACTCCCGGACAACACCGCCACCGTCCACGAGCTGTTCGCCCGGGACGCCGCCGCCCACGCGGAGATCTGGGAGGAACTGCTCACCCGGGATCTCGTGGCCCGGGTCGAGTACGTACGGCGCCCCGCCGACGACCCCGTCCTCGGCATCCTCGCCGATCCCCGGCTGGTGCGCTCGGTGCGGCGCGAGGGGCTGTGGGTACGTCTGGTGGACGTGCCCGGCGCGCTGACCGCCCGGGGCTACGCCGCCCCGGTCGACGTCACCTTCGAGGTCACCGACGACTTCGCGCCATGGAACGCGGGCGTCTGGCGGCTGACCGCCGACGCCGACGGCGCGCGCTGTGTGCGCTCCGGCTCCCCCGCCGAACTGACCCTCCCGGTCGATGTCCTCGGCGGCGCCTATCTCGGCGGCCGGGGCGCCGCCCTGACCTCGGCGGTCGCGGCGGGCCTGGTCACCGAAGACCGCCCGGGCGCCGTCCGCCGCCTCGCCCTCGCACTGGCCTGGGACCCGGCACCCTGGTGCCCGCACGAGTTCTGACCCGGTCCGTACGGGACGGGCACGGCCTGATCGCGGACGGAACCGACCGCCGCCGATCCGGCTGGGAACCGGCTGGGTCCGATCCGGAACGCCCCGGCCGGGACCTGCACCGGTACGGAGTCGGGGGGGGGCCCCCCCCCCGGCCGGCCCCCCCCCCCCGCCGGGCGCCCGGGGCCCCCCCGGGGGGGGCCCCCCCCCCCCCAACACGCAGCGAAAAACCCCCCCCGGGCGGGGACCTGCCCCGTTCGGGAGGGGGGGGCCCCCCCCCGCGGGGCCGCCCCCCCGACGGCAGCTGGACGCCGTGACCCGCCGGGTGGATCCCTCCACCCAGCAGACGAGTCCGTTCAACCCGCCGGATGGACCTCTCAGCCTGGCAGGTGCACTCCTCAACCCACCGGATGGACCCCTCCACCCAGTTCCCCCCGTACCCGGTCCACCGGATCCGCCTCCTCCGGCCGTTTGTCCGGCCGGTAGCGCACCACCCGGGCGAACCGGAGCGTCACTCCCGCCGGATAGCGGGGGGAGCGCTGCACCCCGTCGTAGGCGATCTCGACCACCAGCTCGGGCCGTACCCGTACGGTGAGACCGTCGTCCGAGACAGCGAGTTCGGCGAGTCGGCCGGTCTGCCAGCGCAAGGTCTCGTCGGTCAGCCCCTTGAAGGTCTTGCCGAGCATGACGAAACCGCCGTCGGCGGCGCGCGCCCCGAGATGGAGATTGGAGAGCAGCCCGGTACGGCGGCCGTGACCCCACTCGGCGGCGAGGACCACGAGGTCAAGCGTGTGGACGGGCTTCACCTTGAGCCAGGCGCGGCCCCGCCGTCCCGCCGCGTACGGCGCGTCCAGGGCTTTGACCAGCACTCCCTCATGGCCCCGGCGCAGGGCCCGGGCGAGGAACTCCTCCGCCCGGGCGCTCTGGTCCGGGTCCTGGGGGTCGGCCACCACCGTACGGCGGACCCGCATCGGTTCCGGGACGAGCCGGGCGAGGACGGCGTGGCGCGCGTCGCCCGGCCGGTCGAGCGTCTCCTCACCGTCGGCGGCGAGGACGTCGAAGAAGACGGGCGACACCGGCAGCGCGGCACGGGCCGCCGCCACATCCGTACGGGAGCCGACCCGGGCGGCGACCTCCTGGAACGGCACGGGCCGCCCGGAGCCGTCGAGCGCGATGGCCTCCCCGTCCAGCACGAACCGGTCGCCCGCCAGCCCCAGCGCCGTGTCGACAACCTCCGGCAGCCGGTCGGTGATGTCATCGAGCGAGCGGGTGTGGACCCGGACCGTGTCGCCGTCGCGGTGGACCTGGATCCGGATCCCGTCCAGCTTCTCCTCGACCGCGCAGGGCACGCCGAGGGTGTGTACGGCCTCGGTGACGGAGGCGGCCGTGTGCGCCAGCATCGGCAGCACGGGGGTGCCGACGCGCAGCCGGAAGCGGACGAGTGCGGCGGGCCCCTCGGCGAGCAGCGCCCCGGCGACCCGGGGCAGTGACCCGTCGAGCATCACCGCCCGGCGGACCGCGTCCGCGGGCGCGCCCGTGGCACGGGCGACCGCTTCCAGCGCGATGGCGTCCAGCGCGCCCTGGCGCACCTCGCCGAGGAGCAGCCGCACCAGGAACCGCTGTTCCTCCTCGGTCGCGGCGGCCATCAGCTCCCCGATCAGCCGTCGGCGGCCCACGCGCGAGCCGGGTCCGGTCAGGGTGGCCACGGCGGTGAGGGCCGCGTCGGTCTCCTCGACGGTGAGCGCGGGCGCGGCCGCCGGGGGCGGGGGTTCCCGCAGCAGACTCCAGCCGACGCCGATGCGGCCCTGTGGGAGCCGTCCGGAGAGATAGGCGATCACCAGGGGCGCCAGCTCCGGCGGGGTCCGCGCGAACAGCGCGGCGAGCAGCTCGGTCTTGCGGGAGCGCGCGGGTGCGGCGGCCACGTCCCGGGAGGTGTCGGCGAGTCGGCCCAGCAGCATGCCGTCCATCCTTCCCCGCCGCGCGCCGCCGCCCTCGCCCAGGGAGCCGGTTTCGCCCATTGCGCCGAGATCTCAGCCCAGCGCGGGGGATCCGGACGGGCGGAGGTCGTACGAAGGCAGGGGTCGCGTGGGGGGGGCGGGGGCCGCAGCCGGAACCATACGGAGGCGGGTGCCGCACGAGAGCCGGAACCACACGGCGCCAGGGGCCGCACGAGAGCGGGGAACGCGGGAACACGGCTCGTACGCGGGAACACGGCTCGTACGCGGACCCCCTCACCGGTCCGCCGGACCGGGCGGGGCCCGCCTCCCCACGGCGGACCGCCCGGCGTGCCTCGCGGTTCCGCGCCGAAGAGGGGTGATGCTGATGCTCCCGATCGGATCACGGACACGGCGATGAGTTCTCCCGTCCCCCCGGAGTCTCACCCTCAAGCCGACACCACAGGAGAACCAGATGACCCAGTTGTTGCGCGTCCAGAACTTCAATGTCTCGCGTGACGGCATCGCCGCCGGTGCGGACCAGACCCTCGAACGGCCCTTCGGCCTCGACCGTCCGGAGCGACTCTTCGCCTGGGCCGGCGCCACGGCGAGCTGGCCCCGGCGCACCGACCCCGGGGGCAGCCGGGGCCTTGACGACTACTTCACCCGCGACTTCGACCACAACATCGGCGCCGAGATCATGGGCCGCAACAAATTCGGACCCCAGCGCGGGCCCTGGAACGACGACGCGTGGCGCGGCTGGTGGGGCGACGAGCCCCCGTTCCACACCCCGGTCTTCGTCCTGACCCACCATGAGCGCCCGTCGTTCACGCTCTCCGACACCACGTTCCACTTCGTCGGCGGCGACCCCGCCACGGTCCTGGAGCGGGCGCGGGAGGCGGCGCGGGGCAAGGACGTCCGGCTGGGGGGCGGGGTCACCACGATCCGGCAGTTCCTCGACGCCGACCTCGTGGACACCCTGCATATCGCGGTGTCGCCGGTGGACCTGGGCTCGGGACTACGGCTCTGGGACTCCTCCGACGACCTGCTCGACCGCTTCCACCGCGAGGTCGTGCCCAGCCCGTCGGGCGTGACCCACCATGTGTTCTGGCGCAGGTGAGACGCCCGTCCGCGCCAGGTGGGGCGGGGTGGTGCGCGGTGCTGTCCCCGCGCTACGGCCGTGGGGCCGGTCCGGGCCAGGACCGGACCTGCCCCACGGCCACCGCTCAGCGCCTCATCAGGGCGAAGACGCCCCAGCCGAGGTGCTCGCGCTCATAGCGCGCGTACCGGATGGGGTCGACGGTGAGCTCCGCCCGCATCTCGGCGGCGAGTTCGTCGCCGGGATGGCGGTCGAGCCACTGACGGACATTCAGCCACTGGGCGGCGCGGTAGCGGTCCCAGCCGGCCTGGTCCGCGAGGACCATCTCGACGAGGTCGTAGCCGAGGGTGCCGAACCGTTCGACGAGCCCGGCGAGCGGGAGGTAGTCGTCGACGGTGGTGGCGTAGCAGGCTTCGACGGTCTCCTGGTCCGGCGGCGGCTGACGCCAGAACGGATGGCCGATCAGCATGGTGCCGCCCGGCCGGAGGCTGCGGCCCAGCAGATCGACGGTGCCGTCGACGCCGTCGCCGATCCAGGTGGCACCGAGGCAGGCGGCGAGGTCGACCGGCTCGTCGGCGACATACCCACGGGCGTCGCCGTGGACGAAGCGCACCCGGTCGCTGACACCGAGTTCGGCGGCCCTGGCCTGGGCCTGGGCGGTGAAGACGGTGCTGATGTCCACACCGGTACCGGTGAACTGGTGATCACGGGCCCAGGTGCACAGCATCTCGCCCGAACCGCTGGCCAGATCGAGCACCCGGGTGCCCGGAGGAAGGCGCAGCGCCTCCCCCAGGGTGGCCAACTGAGCACCGGTGAACGGGTTGTGGATGCGGTGACCGCTCTCGCGGATGGTGAAACTACGTGGGAGATCCACTGATGGGGTTCCTTCGTACGGTCGGGTTCGGAACGTCCGCTCGCGGCCTGGTGGTTCCGGCCGCGTCCGTCTGAGCCCTCATACAAAGCACCTCATACACTCGTGCGATTCATCGCTGACGGCGGCGACGCTATGGCGCCCGGATCGCCGTTGTCCACCGCTTTTCGGGCGGGGGCTCGGCTCCCTGGTGCACCGAACGGTCGAACAACTGTCAGTTAGGATCGCCCGCATGGGCGTTTCCTGAGTGAGGCAGTGCCGAAGAGCGACCCCCGGCCGTCGGCCGTGGGGCCCTGCTCCCCTGCCCATTCCTCACACCAGGCTCAGGAATCCCGTCATGCCCCATGGCTCCCCCTTCTCCTCCCACGCTTCCTCCCCATCCATCTCTCCCGCTCTGGACCGGCGCATCGAGCGGTTGCGCGCGCTCGCCGAGGCCGAGCCCCGGCTCGAAGGCGTCCTGCTCTACGGATCGTGGACGCTCGGCGAGGCCGACGCCCACTCCGACATCGAGGCGTATCTCTATGTGACGGACGCCGAGCTCGACGGCTTCGACGGACGGGCCTTCCTGGAGCGACTCGCACCGCTGCGGCTGGCCTACCTCAACCAGTACGGCATCCTCGCCGTGGTCTTCGAGGACCTGATGCGCGGCGAGTTCCATATCGCCCCGGCCGGGGAGGGCGTCGAGACGGTCGCGACCTGGCGCGACATCATCCATCTGCCGGAGCCCGAGCGCGCGGTGCTGCTCGACCGTACGGGACGGCTGACCCGGGCCGCGCGGGCGCTCGGCGAGATCAGTCCGCCCGATCCCCTCACCACCGCCCAGCACCTCGGCGACGAACTGGCCAACTGGACACTGATGTTCGCCCAGGTGCTGGCGCGCGGGGAGACCGCCCGTGCGCACGCCCTGCTGGCGACGGTCATCGCACCCCAGCAGTTGCGGCTGGTGCGGTTGGTACGCGGGAGCACCGCGCACTGGCTGACGCCGAGCCGCGCCCTGGAAGCCGACCTCGCACGGCCGGATATCGACCGGTACACCGCCACCACGGGCCCCGCGCTGCCCCGGGAGGTCCGCACGGCGGGCCGGGAGAGCTGGCGGTGGAGCCGCGAACTGACCGCTCGGGCGGCGACGCGCTGGGGGGTACGGGTGCCACGGGAGCTGCACGAGGAAATCGCGCGGCTGCTGGAGCGCGGATAGCGGGGTCCCATGCGGGCGGGGGCGGGTGGGGCGGCGGAGCACGGTCCGCGCCGCCCGCCCGTACGGGTTGTTCTGGTTGGTCCGGCTTCGCACCCCCACAGGCTGTGGCATCCGCCGATCGGCGGATGGCCGTCGACCACCGTCGCGGAGGCACACTTGTGCGGCACACGGTGGGGACCGTGCGGCGGACGGTGGGGGTGGCGGGCCCGCGAGGGCCCGGCCGTGGCCCCTTCGGGAACGGGGCTCGGGCAGGGTGGAGCGAGTGCTGACACGAGACGGCTGGGGACCGGCGCGCCACCCAGGCGCGCCGCGCGCACCGCTGGCGCCGGGTGCGCACCGGACGACGGGAGCGCGGCGGGTGACGGGAGCGCGGACACCCGGCCGCGCCGTCCGTCCCGACACCGCCCGGCACACCACCAGACGGGCCGACACGACCGGCCACATGACCACCCGGGTCGGCCTGGGCGGGCACCAGGTCGACCTGGGCGGGCGCGCCACCACACCGCACCCCGCCACCCGCGCCGACGCGATCGGTCCCGCCGCCACGCAGACCGAGACCACGCAGACCGCCACCACGCAGACCGTCATGAGCAGACCCCGCGCCGACACGGGCAGGCGGACCGGCCCCATCGACGGGCATCAACGAACACCGACGTACAGCGACGTACACCGACGGCAACGACGGACACCCACGGAAGAACCGATACACATGGGCGACGTGAGCATGACCATCCCCGCCGTTCTCCTCTTCGGCGCGTTCCTGCTGAAACTCCCGGCGCTCAGCCGCAACCGGCAGGACATCCTGCTCCGCGCCGTCTGCGGGCTGCTGCTGGTCGCCTCGCTGGTCTTCCTGCTCGCCGCCGTCCCGACCATCGCCGCCATCAACCGGATCTCGGGCGTGCCCAACCTCGCCGCGCCGGTCGTCTACAGCGTGCTGACGGCCTTCAGCGGCGCCTGTGTCGTCCTGATCATCATCTGGCGCGGCGGGACGACGGAGGGGACCCGGCGCGCCTCGACGCTCTGCGTGATCGCGTACGGGGCCGTGATCGTGGCGCTGAACGCGCTGTTCGTGCTGGGGAACGCCCCGGTGGAGCGGCTGCGTGACCTCGACACCTACTACGCCACCACCCCGTTCATCCGCGAGATGATCGTGCTCTATCTGCTGGCGCACTCCACCGCCGCCGTGGCGATGACCGTGCTCTGCTGGCGCTGGTCGCTGCGGGTCACGGGGGTTCTGCGGATGGGGCTCGCCCTCATCGTGGTCGGCTACGTCCTCAACATCGGCTTCGACGTGGCCAAGTTCGCGGCCGTCGGAGCCCGCTGGGCCGGCCAGGACTGGGACGACCTCAGCACCCATGTGGCCCGGCCCTTCGCCTCCCTGTCGGCGCTGCTGATCGGGGCGGGGTTCATCCTGCCGCTGGTGGCGCAGTGGCTGGGCATCAGCTGGCGCACGGCCGTGCGCTACCACCGGCTCGCCCCGCTCGCCCGGGAGCTTGCGGGCACGGTGGGGCGGCTGCCGGCCGTGGCGATCGGGCCCTGGGCCTCCCTGGAACTGCGGCTGACCCAGCGGGAGGCCGCGATCCACGACGGCATCATCAGTCTGCGCCCCTACTTCGACGAGCGGGTGCACGACGAGATCCACGCCCTGGCGCTGGCCCGGGGGCACTCCCCCGCCGAGGCGCTGATCCTCGCGGACACGGCGATGGTCACCGCCGCGCGGCGGGCGTGGACGGCTCATCCCGGGCGCACGACACTTGCCGAGGGCAAGCAGTCCGTGCGACCGTCCACCCGGGCGGATGATCTTGAGCGCATGTCGCTGGCGTTGCGCCGTTCGCCCCTCGTCCACGACGTCCGCCGCCGCGCGGCGGCCTGCCCGAGAGCGGTGACCCATGACTGAACCCGTCAGATCCCTGCGTACCGGATCCCCTCACCGGGCGGTCGTCGTGGGCGGGGGGTTCGCGGGCATGCTGGCGGCCGCCGCGTGCCGCGCCTTCGTGGGCGAGGTGGTCGTGGTGGAGCGCGACGCGCTGCCCGGGGGACCACAGCCACGCAGGGGTCTGCCGCAGGCCCGTCATGCGCACATGCTCTGGGAGGGCGGCGCCGCCGCCATCGAGTCGCTGGTGCCGGGGGTGACGGGACGGCTGCTGGACGCGGGCGCCCGGCGGATACCGCTGCCGACGGGCATGGTCTCCCTCTCCGCCGAGGGCTGGTACCGGCGCTGGCCGGAATCGCACTATCTGATGGCGTGCAGCCGCGACCTCCTCGACTGGGCGATCCGGGATCTGGTCCTGCGTGATGAGCGGATCCGCGTGGTCTGCGGCACCGAGTGGCTGGGGCTGACCGGTGACGCGCGCCGGACCGACGGGGTACGGATACGGTCGGCCGACGGCTCGGTGGAGCGGCTGGCGGCCGATCTGGTGGTGGACGCCACCGGGCGGGCGTCGCAGGGCACCCAGTGGCTGCGCGAGCTGGGCGCCGGGCCGGTCCGGGAGGCCCGGGTCGACGCGGGCGTGACCTACGCCAGCCGTCTGTACCGCGCGCCCAAGGGCGCCGAGGAGTGTCCGGTCTTCACCGTGCAGGCGGACCCCCGGATGGGGCGGCCCGGACAGATCGCCATGATCATCCCCATTGAGGACCAGCGCTGGCTGGTGAGCCTGTCCGGGACGCGCGGCGGCGAGCCCACGGACGACGAGTCCGCCTATCTGGATTTCGCCAAAGGCGTTCGGCACCCGCTGGTGGGCGAACTCCTGGCCCACGCCGAACCGCTGAGCGGTATCGCCCTCACCCGCAGCACCGTCAACCGGCGGCGGCTGTACGAGCGGGCCCGTTCGCTCCCGGACGGCTTCGTGGCGGTCGGTGACGCCGTCGCCGCGCTCAACCCGGTCTACGGTCACGGGCTGTCGGTGGCCGCGCTGGGCGCCCTCGCCCTCCGTACGGAGCTGCGGCGCGCCGGGGTGACCGCGCCGGGCATGTCCCGCCGCGCCCAGCGCGCCATCGCCCGCCCGACCGGTGTGGCCTGGGGTCTGGCCACGGGACAGGACGTCTTCTACCCGGACACCCGGGGCCGCGCCCCGGGCCCGGTGGACCGGCTGTTGCGCACCTATGTGAACCGTCTGATGAAGACCTCCACCGGCTCGTACGCCATGGCGCGCGCGCTCACGGATGTGATGACTCTCCAGTCCGGCTTCGACCGGCTGGTCCGGCCGGACGTGCTGTACGCGGCGGTACGCGGACCCCGGCGGCCACAGTTGGACGGGCCGCCGCTGACCGCCCGCGAGCGGGGGTTCCTCGGCGGCGGGGAGGAGGAGGTCAGGGCCGGGTGACGGCCCTGCCACGCCCGCCCTCACCAGCGGGTGCGGGGGCCGGAGGAACGTCCGGCAGGGAGACGGCACGGGCGCGCCCGGCGCACGGCACCGGACGGCACGCCGGATCGCGGCGCGCCCGCTGACGGGACACGACCGGACGCGCCGGGTCACACCACGATCCGGCCGGCCCGCGCTCGCCGCGGCCCGTCCCGGCCGAACACCACCCATCCCGGCCGAACACCACCCATCCCGGTCGAACGGCAGCTGTCCCGTTCGTCACCCGTCCCGGGCGGGTCCACCGCGCCCCCGTGCCTGTCCGGAAACCCGCGCGACTCGCCCACACCCGGCGCCCCCACCGCCAACCCTCGGTACCGTGTGACCGGGCCGCGGCTGTTCGAACGGGGGAGTGACGTGGGCACGAGGGGCGCGATGCGCGAGCTGCGCGAGGATCTGACGCGCGCGCTCGAAGCGGCGGCGCCCACCGGGCCGGACGAGGTGTTCGCGGTGCTGTGCGCCCGGCTCGCCGAGCGGCGCGGCCGTCCGGTGGTGCTGCGCCGGGTGGACTTCCCGCCGGGGACGGCCAGCGGGCTCTATCTCGACATGGCCGATCAGGACGTCATCTGTGTGCAGGCCACCACCCATCCACTCCACCAGATGATCATTTTCGGTCATGAGGTCTGGCACATGATGGCGGGGCACGGCGGCGCCCACGCCCCGGGGTCGGCGGTGAGCCGCGCGGCGGGTGACGCGGGGCTGGACGCCCCGGTGCAGAGCCTGGCGGCGCGCACGGACTTCCACCGAGTACAGGAGACCGAGGCCGAAACGTTTGGCCTGGAGCTGGGCACTCATCTGCGCCGCTGGCTCGACGGCACGGCCAGCAGCCGGGCCGGCACGGTGGCCCGGCGGATCCAGACAGCACTCGGTCACCGCAAAGGCTGAGCCGTGCGCAGCGGCGACTACTACCTCCCGGCCGTCGCGCTCGGTATCGCCTTCGCCATCAAACTGCCCGCCCTGTGGCGCGGCTGGCGCGAACCGCTGATCCGCTCGGTCCACTCGGTCCTCGTCACGGCGGGCGCCTGCTTCTTCCTCGCCGCCCCGCCCACCATCAGCGCGGTCAACCGGCTAACCGGCGTGCCCAACCTCTCCGCCCCGCTGGTCTACTGCGTGATGGGCGCCTTCAGCTGCGCTTGTCTGGTCCTCATCGTCAACTGGCGCGGGGGTCCCCGGGAGCGCGTACGGCGCGGTGCGCGCCGGTGGATCACCGCGTACGGCGTGGCGGTCGTCGCGATCCCCGCCCTCTTCGCCCTCGGCGACGCCCCGGTGGAACGGCTGCGCGACTTCGACACCCACTACGCCACCACCCCGTTCATCCGCGAGATGATCGTCATCTATCTGGTGGCGCACATCGTCTCCGCCGCCATGACCACGGCGATGTGTCTGCACTGGCTGAAGGCCGTGCGCCAGTGGCTGCGCACCGGACTGGTGGTGCTGGTCGCCGGGTTCCTGTCCAATCTGCTCTTCGGTGTCAGCAAGCTGACGGCGGTCGTCGCACGATGGACCGGCCGGGACTGGGACGGACTCAGTACGGAGGTGGCGCCGCCCCTGGCCGCCCTGGGCGGAGTGGTGACCACGATCGGTTTCCTGCTGCCCCTGGTGGGGCCCCGCCTCACCGACGCGGCCCTCATCTGGCGGACCTACCTCCGGTTGGGTCCCCTCTGGCGGCGGCTGCGCGCCCTGCCCGGCGACCATCCGCCGCTGCCCGCGATCCCCTGGTGGGCTCCGGCGGACCTGCGGCTGACGGTACGGGAGACCGTCATCCACGATGAACTGCTCGGCCTCCACCCCTTTCTCGACGACCGGGTACGGCGCCACGCCCACGACACGGCGCTCGCCGACCGTGCCACCCCGGAGCAGGCCCGCATGGCGGGCCTGGCCGCGATGCTCCTCACCGCGATGGAGTCCCGCACCTCGGCGCCACCCCCCGACACCGGCCCGCCCTCCCCGGACGATCCCGTCGCCCCCTCCGGCGCCCATGCCCTGACCACGGCTCTGGCCCCGGGCCGCGACCGGCTGCTCCTCCTCTCCCACGCCCTGCGCTCGGCCCCGCCGCCGACGACGCGGCGTGGGGCGGTGGATACCTCCGGGCCGCGTTCCAGCGCCGGAGAACAGAAGAGCCCGTACCCACCAACGCGGTAGGTACGGGCCTCTTGTCGCCTCTAGACGTCCGCACTCCGGGCGAGCGACACCAGCCCCGCCCACGCCCGAGGAGACACAGCCAGCGTGGGGCCCGTGGGGCGCTTGCTGTCACGGACGGGGACCGTGCCGGTGGCGGACACCTGCGAGGGGGCCCACTCGACGCATTCGCCACCTTGGCCGTTGCTGTACGAGGACTTGATCCAGAAGGGAGATTCTGTGTTCACAGGGTGCCCTTTCGTACCTGATTGATCATGCTCACGGACTCTGTCTGCGACAGGGGCTCTGGCTACACGTCGGCGCTCCGAGCGAGCGACACCAGCCCCGCCCACGCCCGAGGGGACACGGCCAGCGTGGGGCCCGTGGGGCGCTTGCTGTCACGAACGGGGACGGTTCCGGTGGCGGACGCATACGTGGGGGCCCACTCGACGCAGGATCCGCCACCACCGCTGTAGCTGGATTTGACCCACCGCTCAGATGAGATGAGTTCAGTCACAAGATGCCCTTTCGTACCTGATTGATCAATTCCACGGAGTCCGCCTGAGAGAGCGATCCGGCCTGAAGCTGATGGTATGACCTCACCAACGCCCGCACGGAAGTGATATCGCGATCAAGGTGCCCATGAGTCTGTGACTCGACGTACGAAACCATGGCCTGGTCAGGCAGAGTGAGCACATTCACGAGTCGGCTGAAGGGGCGGTCTTCACCCGCCGTAAACGGGCTGACGTGCAGGATCGTGTGAGGGCGGCTGGCGAACTCCACGAGGTGCCGTAGCTGCGCCTCCATGACCTCTGGTCCCCCGACCCTCTGGCGGATACAGCTCTCGTCCAGTACGGCGATGACCGTCGGCGGACTCGGCCGCTCCAAGGCAGCTTGACGCCTTATCAGGTACTCGACTCGCTCGTCAGCCTGTTCCTGGGTTGCCGTGCCACGCCGCACGAAGCCCGCTTCGATGGCTGTTACGTACTCCCGGGTCTGCAACGGTCCGGGAATGGTGCCGACCTCGAACAGTCGGATCTCTACGGCTCCCCCTTCTAGCCGGACGTACTCCTCAAACCCGTCGAACAGCACCCCGTATCGGATCTCTTTGTACCGCTGTTCGAAAGACTCACTTGCCCCCTCCAACTCGAATACGCGATCAGCGTTCTTCGAGAAACGCAAGGTTGGGGGTTTACGCCCAGTTTCTACCGCCGAGATGTGCGTACCCGAGTAGGTCATCCGCCGCCCCAACTCTTCTTGCATCCAGCCACGCGCGATGCGTGAGCTGCGTAAATGCGCGCCAAATGCCGCTTCACGGCTGGATTCGGGGTTGAGATCCTTGCGATTCACCAGAGGAACCCCATTCTTCGTTCGGATCCGACAGGTTGAAGGATGGCACGAATCTGGGCCACGCTGACCGCCCTTGGTAGTGAAAGCACTACGGAGAGGAAGGGTGCACGTGCCTGTTGACACCGCACTCACTCAGCGGCAGCGCCACATCGGCCGAGGCGGCGACGGGTGATCCGCGTCGTTCGCTACGCCTGCCGCGTCATCGGGATCGGCCCCGTCTACCGCTCCGGCCAGATCGTGCCGTGCGTGGTCGCGATGCTGCGGACCGAGGACACGGAACTCGCCCTCCGGTGGCTCTACTGCCAGATGGACCGTGTCGCCGATCGGCTGGATCCCGCCCCCGCGCCGTGTATGCGCCGCGCGTCCGCTCCCGTCATGGACGGACCGGCCCGCATCCGTGCGTGGCGGGCCGACCCCGTGAAGAGGCGCTACCTGTGGGGGCGGCTCGCCGATGGCCGGAGCGTCTCCGTGATCTTCCCGGACGGTGTCGACCACTACCTGTTCGGCATCAACCCCGAGTGGGCGCCCGCCCGTGCCCGCCTCTTTCTCGATCACGCCCTGACCGAACCGAAGGACCCGTGCGTATGACCAGTTCCGCCAACCGTGAACGCGTGCTCGCGATCCGCGAGTCCATCATCTTCCGCTACAACGACGGGCAGTCCGCCAGACGGCTGGCGCGTGAGTTCGGCGTCAGCGCCGGGTGGCTGGGTGAGCAGCTCCGCGCCTGGGGTGTGCCCACCAGGAACGCCCGGGAGGCCAACCACCTCTACTTCCACCAGCAACAGCGGGCGGGGAAAAGGTGACCGCCCCCGTACCCGGACAGCTCACCGAGTTGGCCCGGCGACGGCGGGACCGGGTGGTGCGGACCATCGACAAGGTGACCGCCCACTATGAGGCGGGCGCACCCCTGACCCGCCTCGCGAAGGACCTCGGAGTCAACACAAAGTGGCTGCGGGAACAGCTCCTCGATCAGGGCGTGGAGATCCGGGGCTGGATCGCCGCGCGGCAGCTGCGCACCGAGCGGGAGAAGGAGTGGCGCGGCCAGACCTAAGACCCCTCCCGGTCCGACACCGGGAGGCCGGGGGGCATCGCTGCTGCGGTCCACGCCCCTCACCGGTCCCGGCCCTCGCCATGGCCTGTCCGATGGCCGGGACCACCCCTCACCGATCACCACCTCATCCACCACAGCACCGACGAAAGGCACACCCATGCCCGTGCCCGCTTGTCAGACGTGCCACGACCTGATCACCGCCGAACGCGACGCGGAAAGCGTCCACGACTACTCCCGCGCCACCGACTGCCGCGTCCTCCTCCGCCGCCACCACACCCACGGCCACCAGACCCCACCCGACCAGAACCCCTAGCGGACGGAGGACGGAACGGGGGCGTACGTCCAAAACCGCTCGCCACCGGGGTTCTCCCGTGAGAGGCCCGCCACCGGATCACACCAAGGACCTCTGCCGGTGAATAGCTCCGTGCAAGGACTCGACCTACCCGAGGTCGGTTCTGAGCCGAAGGGGCGCGTCGATGTCTCGTGGCCGTCGCGCGGAGATCGCGAGGAACGAGCGATCGAGCACGTCGGACG
>NZ_JBHVHF010000189.1:13721-16306 GCF_042800315.1 Streptomyces sp. NPDC057638 | reverse complement strand
CCCATCCAGGGTGGTCCTCCCGGCCCGTCGTCGTACAGCCCCGTGTCGGGCGGCTCCCCCGGAGGGGGGTCGGCCGCGTCCACCCGGCGCCATGAGAGGAGCGCGTCGGGTGGCGGGCTCGGGCCCTCCGGCGAGACGGGCGCGAGGGGCGCCGGGACACAGGAGCACGGCGCGCGTCCCCGTCGCGCGACCACGGCGGCGGCGCGGGGCGCCCGGGGCGCGTCAGTCGCGCGCGGGCTCGACTTCCTCGTCCGCACCCGCATACCGCCCGTCCAGCCGGGCGACCAGCCCGGTGACCTGCCGGGCGATGTCCGGAGCGGTCAGCCCGATCTCGGCCATGACCTCCGGACGGGTGGCGTGGTCCAGGAAGCGCGGCGGAATGCCGAAGTCCCGCAGCGGTACATCGACCCCGGCGTCCCGCAGCGCCTGCGCGACCGCCGCGCCGACCCCGCCGACCCGGACGTTGTCCTCGACGGTGACCACGACCCGGTGGCGCTCGGCCAGCGGAGCCAGCGCCTCGTCCACCGGCTTGACCCAGCGCGGGTCCACCACAGTGGTCGAGATGCCCTGCTTGTCCAGCAGATCGGCGATCTCCAGGCACATCGGGGCGAGCGCGCCCACCGAGACCAGCAGCACATCCGGGCGCTCGGCCGCGGCCTCGCCCGGGTCCCGCAGCACATCCATGCCGCCGATCCGGCCCACGGCCTTGACCTCGGGTCCGACCGCGCCCTTGGAGAAGCGCACCACGGTCGGGGCGTCATCGACGGCGACGGCCTCCCGCAGCTGGGCCCGGACCTGGGCGGCGTCACGCGGCGCGGCCATCCGCAGCCCGGGGACGACCTGGAGGATCGACATATCCCACATGCCGTTGTGGGAGGGGCCGTCGGTGCCGGTCACCCCGGCCCGGTCCAGCACGAAGGTGACACCGCACTTGTGCAGTGCCACATCCATCAGCACCTGGTCGAAGGCGCGGTTGAGGAAGGTGGCGTAGACCGCGAAGACGGGGTGCACCCCGCCGGTGGCCAGACCGGCCGCCGAGACGGCGCCGTGCTGCTCGGCGATGCCCACGTCGTAGACCCGGTCGGGATAGGCCTTGGCGAACTTCTCCAGGCCCACCGGCTGGAGCATGGCGGCGGTGATCGCCACCAGATCCTCCCGCTCGGCACCGAGCTTGACCATCTCCTCGCCGAAGACGGAGGTCCAGTCGAGCCCGGACCCGGCGATCGGCAGCCCGGTGTCGGGGTGGATCTTGCCGACGGCGTGGAAGCGGTCGGCCTCGTCGGCGAGGGCGGGCTGGTAGCCCCGGCCCTTCTCGGTGAGGCAGTGCACGATCACGGGTCCGCCGAAGCGCTTGGCGCGGGCCAGCGCCGACTCCAGGGCCTCGATGTCATGGCCGTCGATGGGCCCGACGTACTTCAGCCCGAGGTCCTCGAACATGCCCTGGGGGGCGATGAAGTCCTTCAGCCCCTTCTTGGCACCGTGCAGCGTCCCGTACAGCGGCTTGCCGACCACGGGGGTGCGGCCGAGGAGGTCCTTGCCCCGGGCGAGGAAGCGCTCGTAGCCGTCGGTGGTGCGCAGGGTGGCCAGATGATCGGCGAGGCCGCCGATCGTGGGCGCGTAGGAGCGCTCGTTGTCATTGACCACGATGACCAGGGGGCGGTCCTTGGCGGCGGCGATGTTGTTCAGCGCCTCCCAGGCCATACCGCCGGTGAGCGCGCCGTCACCGATGACGGCGACCACGTGGTCGTCCTTCTTCAGCACCTGGTTGGCCTTGGCCAGACCGTCGGCCCAGCCGAGCACGGTGGAGGCGTGGGAGTTCTCGATGATGTCGTGCTCGGACTCGGCGCGGGCCGGGTAGCCGGAGAGGCCGCCCTTGGTCCGCAGCCGGGAGAAGTCCTGGCGGCCGGTGAGGAGCTTGTGCACATAGCTCTGGTGGCCGGTGTCCCACAGGACCTTGTCTCTCGGCGACTCGAAGACCCGGTGGAGGGCGATGGTGAGCTCGACCACACCGAGGTTGGGGCCGAGGTGACCGCCGGTCTTGGAGACCGCGTCGACGAGAAAGGTCCGGATCTCAGCGGCGAGCTGTACCAGCTCCTCCGGGCTGAGCCGGTCCAGATCGCGCGGTTCCCTGATACGGGTAAGCAGGGCCACCCGTGCCTCCTACGTGTTGAGCTGATCGAGCCTGGCCGATTCCGTCGAGTCTAATGTTCCGCCATGTGACGCGACGGACGGGCGGTGCCATACCCGCCACGGCGGACCTCCATGACCTGCGACACGACCCTCTGTCCCGGATGCCCCCGTCCGTCCGGAACATTCCGGTACGGGGGTACGGAGGGGTCCGGACGCCCGCGGACGGCGCGGCCCGGCGCGCCTGCGCCGGGCACCGTAGACGGCCCTCCCTCACCGTACGCAATTCCGTTCGTCCATCGGACGGATCTTCGAAGCCATGGCCCGGGTCTGATGGATCACCCGGGCCCTGCCCCGGGCCCCTGCCGGGCAGCCGGGCCGGGAGCCGCAGGGGTGGGGGGTACTCCCCCAGGCTCCGCCCCGGGGCACGGCCCGGGCCGCAGGGCCCAGGGGTGGGG
>NZ_JBHVHF010000189.1:0-13622 GCF_042800315.1 Streptomyces sp. NPDC057638 | reverse complement strand
GGTACCGCCCGGGCCGCAGGGCCCAGGGGTGGGGGTACCGCCCGGGCCGCAGGGCCCAGGGGTGGGGGTACCGCCCGGGCCGCAGGGCCCAGGGGTGGGGGTACCGCCCGGGCCGCAGGGCCCAGGGGGAGCCCGCCGCGATCCCGCGGCAGCGCCTCAGGCCCGGCCCGCCGTGCGGCGGGTGCGGCGGGTGAGGGAGTCGATGACCACGGTGGCCAGCAGCACCCCGCCCGTGATCATGAACTGCACCGGCGGTTTGATCCCCTCAAGCGCCAGCCCGTACTGGATCGAGACGATCACCATCACCCCGAGCAGCGCGTTCCAGGTGCGGCCCCGGCCGCCGAAGAGGCTGGTACCGCCGATGACGGCGGCGGCGATCACATTCATCAGCAGCTCTCCGGCGCCCGCGCTCTGGTTGGCGGCGGCGATCTTGGACGCCCAGAAGAGTCCGCCGATGGCGGCGAAGGTCCCCGCGATGGCGAAGACGGAGATCCGTACGGCGGTGACGTTGATGCCCGCCCGGCGGGACGCCTCCACACTGCCGCCGAGGGCGAAGATCTTGCGTCCGTACGCGGTGCGGCGGAGCGTGAAGTCGGTGATCACCAGCGCGGCGAGGAAGAGCACCAGCGCCAGCGGCAGCCCTTTGTACTGGTTGAGGACGTGGGCCGCCGCGAAGGCGACCACGGCCAGCGCCACTGTCCGCAGGGCCACATCGGCCGGCGGGCGGGAGGGGATCCCCGCGGCGGCCCGGCGCCGGGAGTCGGCGAGCCCGCTGAGGAGGTACACGGCCACGGCGACGGCGGCCAGACCGTAGGCGGCGGCGACATCGGTGAAGTAGTACGTGGTGAGCCGGCCCACCACACCCTCACCGTCCAGGTTGATCGTGCCGTTCTCGCCCAGCAGTTGGAGCATGAAGCCCTGCCAGAAGAGCAGCCCGGCGAGGGTCACCGCGAAGGCGGGCGCGCCGATCCGGGCGAAGAAGAAGCCGTGGAGGGCGCCGATGAGCGCGCCACCGCCGACGGCGGCGAGGATCGCGAGCCACTCGTTGACCCCGTGGGTGACGCTGAGGACGGCGACGACCGCGCCGGAGACCCCGCTGACCGCGCCGACCGACAGATCGATCTCCCCCAGCAGCAGGACGAAGATGATCCCGACGGCCATCATGCCGGTGGCGACCATGGCGACGGCGATTCTGCTGAGGTTCTCGGCGGAGAGGAAGTTGGCGTTCAGCGACTGGAAGACGACCGCGATCACGATCAGGCCGATGATGACCGGGAGGGAGCCGAGATCGCCGGAGGCGAGCCGTCGGCGGAACTCGCCGAGGTATCCGGCCAGCCCCTCCTCGCGTACCAGCAGCCGGGGGTCGGCGGCGGTGACCGCGCCGGGAGCGGCGTCCGGGCCGGCGTCGGCGGGCGGCCGCCCCGGATCGGGCTCGCCGTGCTTGTCGTGCTCGTCGTGCTTGTTGAGGTTCACGGGCTGGTTCATCGCCGTACCTCCCCGGTCCGCGCCGCACGGCGGGTCACGGCGTTCTCCGTGGCGCCGGTGATGGCGGAGACGATCTCTTCCTGTGAGGTGGAGCCGACGTCGAAGACGCCGTTGTTGCGGCCCAGGCGCAGCACGGCGACCCGGTCGGCGACCGCCTTGACGTCGGCCATGTTGTGGCTGACGAGGATGACCGCGTGACCGCTCTCGCGGAGCCGCTCCACCAGATCGAGCACCTGGGCGGTCTGCTCGACCCCGAGGGCGGCGGTGGGCTCGTCCAGGACGACCAGCCGGGGCTCGCCCAGCATGGAACGGGCGATGGCGACGGTCTGGCGCTGGCCGCCGGAGAGGGAGGCGACCGGGATCCGCACACTGGGGATGCGGATGGAGAGCCGGTCGAGCAGCTCGCGGGCGCGGCGCTCCATCTCCACCTCGTCCAGGACGCCCCGGCGGCTCAGCTCACGGCCGAGGTAGAGATTGCCGACGACGTCGATGTTGTCGCAGAGGGCGAGGTCCTGGTACACGGTGGCGATGCCCAGCTCCTGGGCGTCATGGGGGCGGTGGATGGAGACCGGGACGCCGTCCCACTCGATCACCCCGCCGTCGATGGAATGGACCCCGGCGATCGTCTTGACCAGGGTGGACTTCCCGGCGCCGTTGTCGCCCACCAGGGCGACCACTTCCGAGGCGTGGACCTCCAGCTCGACGTCGGTGAGCGCCTGGACGGCACCGAACCTCTTGGAGATCCCGCGCAGCGCCAGCACGGGCGCAGCGGACATCGCGACCAACTCCTTCACCGCCGGACCGCTCCGGACGGGGCTCGGGGTGAGACGGGCAGGGCGGCGGGCGGAAGAGGCGGGCCGGGGCTGCTCTGCCGCCGGGGTGGTCTGAAGGACCGTTTCCGCACGCGGTGACGGGGCCGTTTCCGTGGCCCGTACGACGGCTACTTGAGTCCGAGCCTGGCGCAGGCCGCCTGGTACTTCGGGGTGCAGATCTCCTGCACGGTGTAGATCCCGTCCTTGATCACGGTCTCGTCGACGTTCTCCTTGGTCAGCGGGACCACGGGGACCAGCACCGCGGGCACCCCCGGGGTGGTGGGGCTGTCCACCGAGTCCTTCGCGATGGCGTCCAGCTTCTCGCCCCTGGCCAGGGCGACGGCCATCGCGGCGGCGGCGTCGGCCTCACCGGAGTAGGGCTTGTAGACGCTGGAGTACTGCTCACCGGCGACGATGCGCTGTACGGCGGCGAGCTCGGCGTCCTGGCCGGTGACCGGCGGCAGCGGGGTCACCCCGGCGGCCTTCAGCGCGGTGATGATGCCGCCCGCCATACCGTCGTTGGCCGAGTAGACACCGACGATCTTGCCCTTGCCGAGAGCGGCGATGGCCGCCTCCATATTGGCGTTGGCGTTCTCCGGCTTCCACTCCTTGGTGTCGTACTCCCTGCCGATGGTCACCTTGCCGTGCAGCTCCGCGTGGGCGCCCTTCTTGTAGAGGGCGGCGTTGGGGTCGGTGACCGAGCCGTTCATCATCACGATCTGGCCCGCCGTGGCCCGGGCGCCGAGCGCGGTCAGCAGGGACTTGCCCTGGACCCGGCCGACCTCCTCGTTGTCGAAGGAGGTGTAGGCGTCGATGGGGCCCTCCGCCAGCCGGTCGAAGGCGACCACCGGGATCCCGGCGTCCTTGGCCTGCTTCACCCCGCCCGCCACGGCCTTGGAGTCCACGGCGTCCAGGATCAGCGCGTCCACCTTGTTGGTGATCATGGTGTCGATCTGCTGGATCTGGAGGGTGGCGTCCTGCTTGGCGTTGGCGTAGACGATCCTGCCCTTGCCGTTGGTCAGTTCGCTGATCTTCTTCTCGATGAGCGGCTTGTCGAACTTCTCGTACCGTGCGGTCTGGTTCTCCGGCAGCAGCAGTCCCACGGTGATCGCGTCACCCTTCGCGGGCGCGCTCCCACCTCCCTTGCCCTTGCCGGCGGAGTCCCCCGCCTCCTTGGCGCTGCCGCAGGCGGCGAGCGTCACGGCGGTCACGGTGGCGGTCATGGTGAGGGCCGCGCGACGCAGATGTGCGTTCATCCAGGAAACCTCCCTGACGGGGCCGCGTCCCCGCGGCCGGGGTGGCTGGAAGTCAACTCGGCCCCACGGGCAGGGTCAAGGAGTAAATTCTTAACGAGATGACAACGGTGCCATGCGTTCTCTAAGTGAACGCGCCTACGGACATGGGGAGTTCACGACCGAGCAACGACGCGTCCCCCATCTCACTGAGGACGAGGGCGAGCGCCCCGAGCACCTCCGCCCGGCCGCCGAGAGCACCCGAGACCACCGAGAGCTGACGGGCCGCGCTCGGTATCGCGTACCGCCCGACCGCGTCACGGACCGCGCCGAGCGCCAGCTCACCCGCGTCGGCGAGGGAGCCGCCGATCACCACCCGGCTGGGGTTGAGCAGATTGCACAGGGCCGCCACCCCGCTGCCGACATGGCGGCCGACGTCGGTGATCACCCGGCGGCAGCCGGGATCCCCCTCCAGCGCCATCCGCACCACCGCCTCCATCGTGAGCCCGGGGCCATGGCGGGGAACCAGCAAGGGCAGGACATAGCGGGCGGCGGCGAAGGTCTCCAGACAGCCCCGGTTGCCACAGCGGCAGACCGGGCCCGACTCGTCCAGCGTGAGATGCCCGATCTCGCCCGCCGTGCCCCCGGGCCCCCGGTAGACCCGGCCGTCCACCACCAGACCCGCGCCCACCCCGCTGGCGACCTTGATGTACGCGAGGTCCCGCACCCCGCGCCCGGCGCCCCAGACCAGTTCGCCCAGCGCGCCGAGATTGGCGTCGTTGTCCACATGGACCGGGGCGCCGAGCCTGCGGGCCAGCTCCTTCCCGGGACTGATCCCCGACCAGTCCGGCAGGATCGACGTCGACCCCAGGGTGCCCGAGGCGGCATCGAGGGGGCCGGGGACGCCGAGCCCCACCCCGATCACCTTGCCGGGCTCGCTCTCCAGTCCGGCCAGCAGCCCGCGCACCAGGGCGTCGGCCCGGTCGAACCCCTCCTCGGCACTGACGGAGCCGTCGACATCCAGCGGCTCGGCCTCCTCGGCGAGCACCTGGTGGGCCAGATTGCCGACCGCGACCCGCAGATGGGTGTGGCCGAAGTCGACCCCGACCACCAGCCCGGCCGCCCCGCTGAGCGCCACGCTCCGCGCCCGGCGGCCCCCGGCGGAGGTCGGGGTGACCTCGACCGTGCCGCGCTCCTTCAGTTCACGAACGATGTTCGAGACCGTGGCGGCCGACAGGCCCGTCCGCCGGGCGATCTCCGCCTGGGTGAGCGCGCCGGACAGGCGCACGGCCCGCACCACCCGCTCCAGATTGGCCCGGTGCAGTGAGGTCTGTGAGCCCGGAGTCTCCATCGGCGCGTGCCCTCCTTGGGCGGGGCGGTGCCCCTGGGGGGCCACCTCGGCGGGTGAGTCCAACTTGTGAACACAAGGCTCGGCTCCCCGCCCATCCCCCGTCAAGACCTTGACCCTCCGGGCCGGCGCCGGGCCCGCCCTCCTGCGGGCCGCGCCCACTCCGCTCGTGGACCCGGCCCACCCGCATCGCCTGGCGCGTCCCTGCACGCGCCACCCCTGCCCCCTGCACGGGCCCACCCCCGCAACCACCCACTTGCGTGCCCGGGCCCCGCCCGCTTGCGTGCCCGGGCCCCGCCCGCTTGCGGGCACGGGCCCCGCCCGCTTGTGGGCACGGGTTCCGCCCGGGGCGGAACGGGTGGGCACAAGCCCACCACCCGGATGCCGGGCCCCTGTCGCCCCGGCTCCTGCCGGACGGGCCCGCGCCAGGGCGCGACCCCTCACGCAGTGCGCACAACGAGGCGCGGCTCACGGGGTACGCGCACCGGGGCGCGGCCCCCAGCGGGACCCGGTGCGCGGGGGCGCGGACCGTTGCCGGCGGGGCCGGGTACGGGGCTGGGCGACAGGGAACGCCTGCCCGGCAGGGGGTTCCCGTGTGCCCACCCGTTCCGCCCCGCGGAACGCCTGCCCACAACGGGGCGGACCCCCGTGCCCACACGGGTGGTGGGCCTGCCTGCCCGCGCGGGGGCGGAACCCGCACGCCACACGGGTGGTGGGCGCGCCTGCCTACAACGAGGGTGCGCGCACAGTGGTGGGAGGGAGCCCGCGGGGGCCAGGAGGCACAGGGGCCGCGAGGGCGGGGAGGGGGAAAGGGCGCGGCCCCGGCGTCGGGGGGTGACGCCGGGGCCGGGCAGAAAGAGGGCCGGGTGGGAAGAGAGCGCGGGCTACTTCACCGCACCCGCGGTCAGCCCCGTCACCACCTGCCGCTGGAAGAGGATGTACGCCCCCAGCACCGGCAGCATCGCCATCACCAGCCCCGCGAAGAGCCCGGACCAGTCCCCCTTGTATCCCTGGCCGAGGGCCAGTTCCACCAGGCCCTGGGAGAGGACCTTCTTGTCCTGCTCGGTGTTGAGCACGGTCGGGAGCATGTACTGGTTCCACTGGCCGAGGAAGTTGAAGATGCCCACGCTGATCAGTCCGGGCCGGGCCATCGGCAGCATGACCTGGAAGAAGGTCCGGGTGTGCGAGGCGCCGTCGATCATCGCGGCTTCGGCCACGGATGAGGGCAGGGTCCGGAAGAAGGCGGTGAGGAAGAAGACGGTGAACGGCAGCGAGTAGGCGATGTAGACGAGGATCAGGCCGTGCGTGGTGTTCAGCAGCGCCATGTTGTTCATGACGTAGAACAGCGGCACCAGCGCCAGCATCACCGGGAAGCTCATACCGCCGATGAAGAGGAAGTAGATGAAGCGGTTGCCGGGGAACTCGAAGCGCGCCAGGACGTAGGCGGCCATCGAGCCCAGCAGCAGGGTGCCGACCAGCGAGCCGCCCACCACCAGGATGGTGTTGAGGAAGTACTCGCTCATCCGGGCCTCGGTCCAGGCCCGGGACCAGTTCTCGAAGTGGAGCTTGTCGGGCAGGGCCCAGGGGGTGGAGAGGATCGAGTTGTCGTCCTTGAAGGAGGACATGATCGCCCACAGCAGCGGCAGGACGACCATGCAGGCCCACAGGATGAGGATCCCGTGGGAGAAGGCGTTGAGGACTCCGCCCTCGCTGCTCTTCTCCTTGCCGGGGGCCGGGGCGGACCCGGTCGTCTTGCGGACCGCGGCGGGCTCGGTGGCGTCCGCGGGCGGGGTGGTGTCGGTCGTCGTCATCAGAACTCCAGCCGCTCGCGCCGGCCCAGCTTCATCACGATGGCCGCGAAGGCCAGGGTGACGAAGAGCAGGGCGACGCCGATCGTCGTTGCGTAGGCCGCCTGTCCGTCCCGGAACGCCACCTGGTAGACGTGGAGCGGGAGGACGGTGGTGGAGTAGTCGGGTCCGCCGGGGCCCACCGACATGATCTGCACCATCGCGAACGCCTCGGCGCCCAGCGCCAGGACGCCCATATAGACCCAGCCGGACTGGATGGTGTCCCACAGCAGCGGCAGTGTGATGCGGAAGAACGTGGTGAAGCGGTTCGCCCCGTCCAGCAGGGCGGCCTCGTAGAAGTCCCGGGGAATGGAGGCCATTCCGGCCGAGAAGAGCACGACGAAGAATCCGACGGTGCTCCAGACCATGACCGCCATGATGCACCAGAGCGCGAGGTTGGGATCGCCGAGCCAGAGCGGCTGGGCGTCGAATCCCAGGGCGTCCAGGAAGGAGTTGATCGCCCCGTCCTTGGGGTTGTACGCGAACTGGAAGAGCAGCGCGACGATCGCGATCGAGAGCACCTGCGGGAAGAAATAGGCGATCTTGTAGAAGGAGGAGCCGCGCACGCCCGCGATGGCGGCTCCCTTGCGGCGCCGTCCGCCGACATTGAGCATGAAGGCGAAGAACAGCGCCAGCCCGAGTGTCACCAGCGGCAGCAGCAGCGCGAGCAGCACGCTGTGCTGGAGGGACTTCCAGAAGACGTCGTCGTCCCACATCCGCTGGTAGTTGTCGAAGCCGACCATCTTGAAGTCCGGGCTCAGACCGGTCCAGTCCGTGAAGGAGTAATAGATGGACTGGATGAACGGCCAGATGACGAAGAGCGCGTACAACGCCAGGGGAGCCGTGAGGAACCCGACGATGAACCGGTACTTGCCGTGTTGCATGGTTTACCGACCTCGATCTTCCCGCGAAACTCGCCGCCGCTGGTGACAGTCGCTCACTGGTGCTTGTAGTGCTTGATCGACTGGTCCTTGGCGGCGTCGTCGGCGAACTTCTGGATCTTCTTGATGGCCTCGGCCGGGGTGATCCGTCCGGCCATCAGCTCGCCGAGCCCGGCGACGCCGATCTGCTCCTTGTTGAGCTTGACGTACCAGTCCTGGAGGCGCGGGTTGACGACGTTGGTGCCCGCCTTCTCCAGTGCGGCGACGGCGGACTTCAGGCCCGGGGTCAGCGTGATGCCGTCGGTGCCGCCGTTGAAGGCGGAGAGCGACTTGACCAGGCCGGTGAAGTTCTTGGAGGACTCCTCGCTGAGCATGATGCGCAGCTGCTCCATGCCGCCCTGCGGGTTCTTCGCCTTGGCCGGGACGATGAAGGGCTCACCGCCGGAGGCCCAGATGGTGCCGAACGGCAGCTTGTCGCCGGCGTCCAGGCTGCTGGGCGCGCCCACGGCGAGGTTGAAGTCCTTGGGGATGACCGCCGCCGACTCGTTCTCCACCCAGGAGCCGTTGGGGATGAAGAGCGCCTCGCCCTTGGCCCACGCGGTCTGGGACTGGATGTGGGTCATGCCCTCGGTGCCCTTGAGGATGTACCCCTTGCGGCCCAGCTCGTAGTACGCCTCGAAGGCGGACTTGACGGCGGGGTCGCTCCAGGCGTTCGGCTCCAGGTTGTCGATCTTGTCGAGAACCTCGCGGCCACCGATCTTGCCGATGAACGGGAAGAGCGAGAAGGGCATGTAGTAGGGGAACTTGCCGGGGTAGGTCCAGCCCGCGATGCCCTTGCTCTTGGCCTTGGCGCAGAGCGCCAGCATCTGGTCCCAGGTCTCGGGGTAGGTGGCGTCCAGCTTCTCCAGCGCGGTCTGGGAGTACCACACGCCGTAGACGGTGTAGGCGTAGTACATGATCCAGACGGGGTTGCCGTCGAACTGGCCCATCTCCAGTACCCCGGGCCGCAGGGTGTCGCGGACCTTCTTGCTGGGGTCGTCGTAGGACGGCGCGTCCATCAGCGGGGTGAGGTCGGTGAGCTGGTTCTTGCCGACGAGGACGCCCATGTCCATCTGCTCGGCGCCGGAGTTGTCGATCAGGTCCGGCGGGGTGCCGCCGTTGAACCGGGGCTGGAGCACCGACTGGATCTTCTGGGTGGCCTGGTGCTTGACCTTGGGCGCCTTCGGGAAGGCGGCCTCGTACACCTTCTCCGCGGCCAGGGCGTACTTGTCGCCGAAGCCGCCGTTGAAGATGACGACTTCAAGGGGTGCCGTCTCGTTGACGCCGAGCGGGTTCTTGGCGCTGACCTTGCCCTTTTCGACGGGCTTGTCCCCGCCGTCATCGCCGCTGGCACACGCGGACAGGAAACTCATCGTGGGGACCGTCAGCAGACCGAGCGCGGTGGAGCGCTTGATCAGACTGCGACGGCCGAGACCCTCATTGGAGTGGGCGGAGTTGGATCCCATGCTCAAGTCCTCGCCTTCATCAGGACTCAGGCGGTGAACCGGTCGCCCGTCCGTCTCGCCAGGCGAAGGGCCCCGTTACCGCGATCAGTTGCCGTGTTCTTGCAGAGGTTGCCGTGTTCGTGCAGAGGTTGCCGTGCTCGTGCAGAGAGGAATGCGTGACGTTCGGTTGCGTCCACGCGGGGAGAACTTCCGCGCGCCCAGGGGAGGGGGAACCGGAATGGTCCTGTTCCCCCTGGTTCCCGCCAACTGTTGTCGACAGCGCGGCGGGTGCGCACAGGTATAGTCCACTCCTCGTCAGCGGAGCAAGATCGAAAGCAAGGTTGGCCGTCAGTCTTTCCCGAGTTGAGACCTCCCGGATATCTGATCCGCACGACCTCTCATTCCAGCCACTCCTTTCCTCATGGAACCACTCATTCCGTCATTCTCGAACCGTTCGCGCCCTTGACACCGCTGGACACCTGCCTCCCTACTGAACCGTCCACATCACCGTGACAACGTTGTCTCGCTACGAGGTTCCCCCGGAGGAGGGCCCCGTGAGGGTTCGACTGACACCAGCGCCCCGTCCAACAACCCGTCGGAGAAGTCCAAGACGCGCGGCGGCCCTGGTGGCCGCCGTCGCGCTGCTGATGGGCACCGGTCACACCGTGGCCAGCGCGCTTCCCGACGCCACCGTGCCCCGCGCGGAGCCGGAGTTCAGCTCCTCCTTCGAACCGGGGGAACGGGCTCCGGACTGGCGCAACACCGTGGAGTCGGCGCCGGACGGCAGCCGCCGGGCCTCCGGTGTCAACGGCGGCTTCGCCACCGGAATACCGGGAAATGTCACCGATAGGGTGATCGAGCTGCGCGCCAGCGGTGAGTACGCGGCGGCGGGCGAGGTGAAGGAGAATCTGGTCGATCTCCAGCCCACCACGAAATGGCTGGAGTTCGCGCCCACCTCCTGGATCGAGTTCGACACCGACGCCCCGGTCAAGCTCGCCACCTACGCGCTGACCTCGGCCAATGACCATCCCGAGCGCGACCCCCGGGACTGGACCCTCAAGGGCTCGGCCGACGGCCGTGTCTGGACCGTGCTGGACAGCCGGACCGACCAGGTCTTCGAGCGGCGGCACCAGACCACGAGTTACCGGATCGGGGAGCCGGACCAGATCACTCCGTACGCCCGGTACCGGCTGGAGCTCACCCGGAACAACGGCGGGAGCGTCACCCAGCTCGCCGATGTGCAGTTCTCCGACGGCTCACCGCCGGGGCCGGTCCCCGACGATATGCGCAGCGCGGTCGACCGGGGTCCGGGCGGCTCCCCCACCGCCAAGGGGCACGCCGGGTTCACCGGCAAGCGGGCGCTGCGGTACGCGGGCAGTCACACCGCGGCCGGGCGGGCCTACTCGTACAACAAGGTCTTCGACGTCCACACCGCCGTCGGGCGGACCACCGAGCTGTCGTACCGGATCCATCCCGCGCTCGCCGGGACGGATCTGGACTATCCGGCCACCCATGTCGCGGTGGACCTCGCCTTCACCGACGGCACCTACCTCAGCGACCTCGGGGCGCGCGACGCCCACGGCGGGGTGCTCACTCCCCGGGGGCAGGCCGCCGCCAAGCGGCTCTATGTCAACCAGTGGAACAACGTCACCTCGGCCATCGGTTCCGTCGCGGCGGGCCGGACGGTGGACCGGATCCTGGTGGCGTACGACTCCCCGAAGGGGCCCGCCGCCTTCCAGGGCTGGATCGATGACATCGCGCTGCGCCCCGCGCCCCCGGTGGAGCGGCCCGCGAGCCTCGCCGACTACGCCTCCACCACCCGGGGCACCCACTCCAGCGGTGACTTCTCCCGGGGCAACACCATCCCGGCGACGGCGGTGCCGCACGGCTTCAACTTCTGGACCCCGGTGACCAACGCGGCCTCCAAGAGCTGGCTGTACGAGTACGCGCGGGGCAACAACGCGGACAATCTGCCCGCGCTCCAGGCGCTGGCCGCCAGCCATGAGCCCAGCCCCTGGATGGGGGACCGGCAGACCTTCCAGCTGCTGCCGTCGTCGGCGGCCGGGGTCCCCGAGACCGACCGGGTCAAACGGGCGCTGCCCTTCCGCCATGAGAACGAGACAGCGCGGCCGCACTACTACGGCGTCACCTTCGAGAACGGGCTACGGGCCGAGATCGCCCCCACCGACCACGCGGCGACCATGCGGTTCACCTATCCGGATGACAACGCCAGCGTCGTCTTCGACAACATCACCCAGGAGGGCGGACTCACCCTCTCCCCCGCCACCCGCTCCTTCACCGGCTTCTCCGACGTCAAGAGCGGGCTGTCGACCGGCGCCACCCGGATGTTCGTGTACGGGGTGTTCGACGCGCCCGTCACCGACTCCGCCGCCGAAGGAGTGAAGGGCCACCTCCGCTTCGCCGCCGGGGCGGACCGCACGGTCACCCTGCGCCTGGCCACCTCGCTGATCAGCGTCGACCAGGCGCGTGAGAACCTCGCCGCCGAGATCCCCGAGGGCACCCCCTTCGAGCGGGTGCGCGATCAGGCCCAGCGGCTCTGGGAGGAGATCATGGAGCGGGTCCGGGTGGAGGGCGCCACCCGGGACCAGCTCGTGACGCTCTACTCCAACCTCTACCGGCTCTACCTCTATCCCAACTCCGGGTTCGAGAACACCGGCACCACGGACCGTCCGGTGTACCGCTACGCCAGCCCGTTCTCCCCCATGACCGGCCCGGACACCCCCACCCATACCGGGGCGAAGCTCGTCGACGGCACGGTCTATGTCAACAACGGCTTCTGGGACACCTACCGCACCACCTGGCCCGCGTACTCCTTCCTCACCCCCGGCCGGGCGGGCGAGCTGGTGGACGGATTCGTCCAGCAGTACAAGGACGGCGGCTGGATCTCCCGCTGGTCCTCCCCCGGCTACGCCGATCTGATGACCGGCACCAGCTCCGACGTCGCCTTCGCCGACGCCCATGTCAAGGGCGTACGGTTCGACGCGGAGGCCGCCTACGAGGCGGCGCTGAAGAACGCGACCGTCATGCCGCCCGCCCCCGGCGTCGGCCGCAAGGGGATGGAGACCTCCCCGTTCCAGGGCTACGCCTCCACCGCCACCCATGAGGGCCTGTCCTGGTCCCTGGAGGGCTATCTCAACGACTACGGGCTGGCGACCATGGCCCGCTCGCTCCACCAGAAGACCGGCAAGGCCCGCTACCGCGAGGAGGCCGACTACTTCCTGGGCCGCGCCCGGAACTACGTCACCCTCTTCGACGCGAAGGCGGGGTTCTTCCAGGGCCGCGACCGCACGGGCGCCTGGCGCGTCCCCAGCGAGCGCTACGACCCCAGGGTCTGGGGCCACGACTACACCGAGACCAACGGCTGGGGCTACGCCTTCACCGCCCCCCAGGACAGCCGGGGCCTGGCCAACCTCTACGGCGGCCGCGCCGCGCTCGGCCAGAAGCTGGACACCTACTTCGCCACCCCGGAGACCGCCTCCCCCGAGTTCCAGGGCTCCTACGGCCGGATCATCCATGAGATGACCGAGGCCCGGGATGTGCGGATGGGCATGTACGGCCACTCCAACCAGGTCGCCCACCACGTCCCGTACATGTACAACGCCGCCTCCCAGCCCTGGAAGACCCAGGAGAAGGTGCGGGAGGTGCTCTCCCGGCTCTACACCGGCAGCGAGATCGGCCAGGGCTACCACGGCGACGAGGACAACGGCGAGCAGTCGGCGTGGTGGCTCTTCTCCGCGCTCGGCTTCTATCCGCTGGTCATGGGCAGCGGGGAGTACGCGATCGGATCGCCGCTCTTCACCCGGGCGACGGTGAGGATGGACAACGGCCGCACCCTGGTGATCAAGGCACCGGCCAACAGCGCCGAGAACGTCTATGTCCAGGGCGTCCGGATCAACGGCACCGCCTGGAACTCCACCGCGCTGCCCCATGCCACCCTCGCCCGGGGCGCGGTCCTGGAGTTCGCCATGGGCCCGCGCCCCTCCGCCTGGGGCACCGGCGAGAGCGCGGCGCCGGTCTCCATCACCGAGGACAACCAGCTCCCCGCGCCGCCGAAGGACGCCCTGCGCGGCGCGGGCCCGCTCCTGGACGACACCTCGGCGACCTCCGCCGAGTTCACCACGGCACCGCTGCCGGTCCAGGGGACGACCCGGCGGACGATGGCGGTGCGCTACACCCTGACCTCGGCCGAGCGCGCGACGGCGCCGCGCTCCTGGGTGCTCCAGGGCTCCCAGGACGGCACGACCTGGACCGATCTGGACCGCCGCGGCGGCGAGACCTTCACCTGGGACCGCCAGACCCGCGCCTTCTCGATCGCCCGCCCCACTCCGTACGCCCAGTACCGTCTGGTGACCCCGGAGCGCGCGACCCTGGCGGAGGTGGAGCTGCTCTCCTGAGGACGGCCACGGATACGGAGGCGGGCTCCCCGCCTCCGTACCGCCGCGGGTCACACGGCCGCGGCGGGACCCGGTGAGACGGTCACACGGCCGAGGGCCGCACCCCCCGCGTGGGGGG
>NZ_JBHVHF010000188.1:0-16310 GCF_042800315.1 Streptomyces sp. NPDC057638 | reverse complement strand
GGTCCGGACGGACCGGCCCCACGGTGCGTTGTTCCCCCCTGACCCCTCACCCCGGGGTTATGGTCGCGTGGTGGACCAGCAGCAGACTCCCCGGCCGCAACGGTCGGGGATGGACAGCGTCAGATGCTCCCGGTGTGGGGAGAGCGTCAGGGAGATCCCACCCACCTGGATCTACTCCGTGGAGAACGGGGTACGCCGCTACTTCTGCGAGGACTGCGCACGGGCCAACATCCGGGCGATCGAGGGCCGCCTCGACTCCACTTGGTGGTGACCCGGGGGCCCCTCCCCCCCGCCCCTCCCCCCGCCCCCTCCGTTCTGTGCCGTTCCCGGCGCATGCCTCATTCCGTCTCCGGTACCTCCTCCGGAAGGAATCCCGGCAGCCAGGACTCCAGCTCGTCGCGGAGACGCACCGTGGCGTTCAGCTGGCACAGCACGCCGATCGTGCTCAGTGTCACCCGGTGTATCAGCAGATAGGAGGGTGGCAGATTGAGCTGCTTGCCCAGCTGATGGGCGGGCGAGCGCATGTCGGCGATCCGGGCGGCCTGGGCGCGCATCCAACCCCGGGTGAAGGTGAACGCCTCGACCTCCGCCGGTTCGATGATCGGCAGCAGATACTCCAGCACCGCGTCCGGTTCGAGCTCTATCTCCTCCTTGACGAAGCCCTCGGCGCGGAGCATCTCGTACACCGCCTCCGCCTCGCCGTCGAGCGTCATCCGCAGACACTCACCGATCGTGATGGGAAGCCCGCCGGGGAGCCGGTCCACCGTGCCGAAGTCCAGCACTCCCAGGCGCCAGCCCTCCTGGTCATCGGGGAGGAGCCGGAAATTGCCCGGATGCGGGTCCGCGTGGAGCAGGCCCGTCCGCGCGGGGCCGGAGAAGAGGAACCGTGCCAGCAGCTGGCCCGCCCGGTCGCGCTGCTCCTCGGTGCCGTCGGCGATCACCTCGGCGAGGGGGATGCCGTCGATCCACTCGGTGACCAGCACCTGGTCGGACTGGTGCACCACATCCGGGACCAGGACATCGGGATCGTCGGCGAACTCCTCCGCGTGCTCCCGCTGGGCCGCTGCCTCCAAGCCGTAGTCCAGTTCCTCGGAGACACGGTCGCGGAGTTCGGTGATCAGCGGTTTGATATCCATCCCCGGTATCAGTGGTCCCAGCAGCTTGGCGAACCGGCTGAGCTGGGTGAGGTCGGAGAGCAGGGCCTCACCGGCTCCGGGGTACTGAACCTTCACCGCCACCTCGCGACCGTCGTGCCACACGGCACGATGGACCTGCCCAATGGACGCGGCGGCCGACGGCTTGTCCTCGAAGTTGAGGAACAGCTCACGCCAGTCCTCGCCCAGTCGCTCCGTGAGCACGGTGTGGACCGTGCGGGTGGGCATCGGGGGAGCGGCGTCCTGAAGTCGGGTGAGGGCGGCGCGGTAGGGACCGGCGATCTCCTCGGGCAGCGCCGACTCGAAGACGGACAGGGCCTGCCCGAACTTCATCGCTCCGCCCTTGAGCTCCCCGAGCACCTTGAACAGCTGTTCCGCCGTGCGCTGCTGGAGTTCACGGGCGACGACCTCCGCGGAGCGGCCGCCGATCCTCTTGCCCAGCCCCCAGGTGGCCCGGCCCGCGAAACCCAGTGGCAGCGCGGCCAACTTGGCGGTCCGGGTGACCGCCTTCCGGGGAAGATCAGACATAAGCCCCTCCAAATCCCAGACAAGCTGCGCCGCTTCTGTCCTACGGCCCTGACTCCGTCGACGGCGGACCCTCGGTCATTGTCTCGTGTGCGGGGCCGGAGCCCGAGGTGTGCTCCCCCTCACTTTTCGTCGGCGCGCCACAGGGACAGTCGCGATGGGGGACGAGAGGCCGTGACCGCCAGTCGAGCCGTGGCGGGGAGATCTCCGCACGGGATGCCACGCTCGCGGGCAGTTCGCCATCGAGGAAGGCGAGGGCGTGGGCCGCGGCGGTTCCCGCCACGATCGCCGCCAGGGCGATGTCACAGGCGGGGACGGGGCGCTGGCGTCCACCGGAGCGCCACTGGGCGAGCAGTCGTGTCCACCCGGGTTCGCGCTCGGCCTGCCGGCGCTCCACACAGCCCGCGCACGCCGTGCCGCCGGGGAGGACCAGCGGCCCGACCACCCCGGTGGCTTCGATGACTCCCGCATAGAGATGGGGGATGCCCGCCGCGATCCAGTCGGTGGCCAGCACGGGGTCCGGGGCATAGGCGGCCAGCCCGTCGCGCGGACAGACGAGCACGAGGGAGAGCCTTGGCTCGCTGTGGTCCCCGGCCGCACCGCCGCGGGCGCGAGGGGGCGGGAGCGGTGCCGAGGCGCGGACCAGCTGCCGTGCCGCCGTGTCCCGTCGCTCCCCCACGGAGGTCTCAGGCAGTCCGCCGGGGCAGACATCCCAGGGCTCCACCCGGCCACCGTCCAGTACATCGACCCGTCCCACTCCGGCCGACGCCAGCAGGGCCGCCACCATCGCCCCGACCCGTCCGGCGCCGCGGACTTGGACGTGGGTCGCGTGGCGGGCCGCCAGTCGGTGCGCCCCGCCGCCCGGCTCCGGGTGGACCAGGGAGAGCGCCGCCAGGTCGGGGCGGAGCCGGTCCAGGGTGCCGGATCGCTCCCGTAGGACCGGTGGGGCGGAGCCGTCGGCCCGGGTGTCGTCGAGGAGTCCGGCGGCGGTGAGCCGGGTGACCAGGGCGTCGACGTGTCCGTCGGGTAGGCCCATGGCGCGTGCCTCGTCGCGGAGCAGGGGTAATCCCCGTGTGCCGTCGAGCCGTTCCAGCAGGGCGCCGGTGGCCGTGTCGACGGGGCCGACCGAGACCGCGTGCGCGGGTGTGACCCCGAACTGGATGATCTGCCGTTCCCGCCAGGCCCGTCGCATGGCGGGCTTGAGCATCGGATGCATATTCCCTCCCCCGTGAGTGACGCAGAGCGTCAAGGCGCGGGGCGAAGTGCGGCCGGGGCCGCGCTCGTTCCCGGGATCACCGGGACGGCGGTGGGGCCGGTGCGGGTGATCCATGACCAGAATGCACGGGCGGGGCGAGTGGTGTGAAAAGTTGTCCACAGGCCAGGGGTATTAGTCATTCAAATGGTGGAGCCCTGGCATGGATCAGGTCCGAACTGTTCCCGAGTCGGGACGTACCGCGCGGTCAGCGGGTAACGTCGGGGCGTGTCCGTCGAGCCTTCCCCTCGCGTAGCGGGGGAGATCACGCCCCGCCAGCCCCGTGGATCGGCGACGAGCGCGGTCGAGGTCCGCAGAAGCCCCCGCCGCAGCAGAACGGTCTCCGCCTACCGGGAAGGGGACCGGACCATCGTGCTGATCCCGGCCCGGATGTCGGAGGCCGAGGAGCAGCGCTGGGTGAGCGTCATGCTCGACAAACTCGCCGCCCAGGAGAGCAGACGGATGCTCGGCGACGAGGAGCTGACCGAACGGGCCGAGCGGCTCTCCGCCCAGTACTTCGACGGGCGGGCGCGGCCGTCGTCCGTGCGGTGGGTGACCAACCAGAACACCCGCTGGGGTTCGTGCACCCCGGCCGAGGGCAGCATCCGCCTCTCGCACCGGCTTCAGGGGATGCCGGAGTACGTCGTCGACTACGTCCTCGTCCACGAGCTGGCGCATCTGCTCGTGCCCGGTCACGGAGAGCGGTTCTGGCGACTGCTGGAGGCCTACCCCCGTACGGAGCGGGCGCGCGGCTATCTGGAGGGTGTCGTCGCCGCGGGGCGGCTGCCCCATCTGCCGACGGCTGACGGAGCCTGAGAACGCCGGAGGCCCGCCGACCGGGGTGCCCCGAGGGGGCCCGTCCGACGGTAAGGGGCGGTCTCTCTGGAGATCGCCCCTTACCGCGTGTGCGCGCTGGAGCCGTCACAGCACGGCGAGTGTGGCCTCCAGCAGCCGGACGACGGAGGTGTCGGCCACACGCGGCACCTCGGCGTAGGGGAACCAGCGCAGGTCGAGCGACTCGTCACTGATCTCCGCCACCGATCCAACCGGCGCCAGGGCCGCGTACTGCACATCCAGGTGCCAGTGGCAGGGCGCGGGGATCGGATGGCGGTCCAGCCGGACCGGGGCGCCCGAGCCCAGCAGCCTCAGCCCCGCGACGCCGGACTCCTCCCATGCCTCACGCAACGCGGCGTCGGCGAGCGTGCTGTCCTGGGGTTCACAGTGGCCGCCCATCTGGAGCCACATCCCGAGCTTGCGGTGCAGCGTCAGCAGCACTCGCTCGGTCGACGGATCGATGACCAGGGCGCTCGCCGTGATGTGTCCCGTCGGGCAGGACTTCCACACGCCCTCGGGCTGGGCCGCCAGATGATCCAGATAGAGCTGGCGCAGCTCGCTCTGATCCGCGGGACCGTCGTACGCCTTCAGCGTCAGGACGGCGTCCTCGTGCAGACTCACCGGCCGGAACCACCCGTGGTGCCGTCGCCGTCGGTGCCCTCGCCCTGGCCGCCGTCGTCGGCGCGGTCCGCCGGGCCGGTCGGGTTCTCCGGACCGGTGTCCTGGGCCGAGCCCGGACGGGTGTCCTTCCCCGGAGCCTGGGAGGCCGCCTCGCCGAGCATCTTGTCCAGCTCGGAGAAGTCCAGCTGCTCACGGTGGACGAAGCCGTCCGGGTCGTCCAGGTCCGTGGCGGTCGGCAGCATGTCCGGGTGCGCCCACAGGGCGTCCCGTCCGTCGACCCCACGGGCGTCGGTGAGCGAGGCCCACAGCCGGGAGGCGTCCCGCAGCCTGCGCGGGCGCAGCTGGAGACCGATCAGGGTCGCGAAGGTCTGCTCGGCGGGACCACCGGAGGCGCGACGGCGCCGCAGCGTCTCCCGCAGTGCCCCGGCCGAGGTCAGCCGGGTCGCGGCGGCCTCGTGGACCACCGCGTCCACCCAGCCCTCGACCAGCGCGAGCGCGGTCTCCAGCCGGGCCAGCGCCGCCTTCTGCTGCGGGGTGTCCTCGGGCTGGAACATGCCCTGCTGAAGTGCTTCCTGAAGCTGCTCGGGGTGGGTGGGGTCGAACTGGCCGACCACGTCCTCCAGCTTGGTGGTGTCCACCTTGATGCCCCGGGCGTAGCCCTCGACCGCGCCGAACAGGTGCGAGCGCAGCCACGGCACATGGGCGAAGAGCCGCTGGTGGGCGGCCTCGCGCAGGGCCAGGTAGAGCCGGACCTCCTCCTGGGGCACGCCGAGGTCCTTGCCGAACGCCGTCACGTTCAGCGGGAGCAGCGCGGCCTTCCCGGCGGGGCCGAGCGGGAGACCGATGTCGGTGGAGCCGACGACCTCGCCCGCGAGCACGCCGACGGCCTGGCCGATCTGCTGGCCGAACATCGCGCCGCCCATGGAGCGCATCATCCCGAGCAGCGGGCCCGCCATGGCCTGCATCTCCTCGGGCAGCACACCGCCCATGGCCGTGCCCACCCGCTCGGCGACCGGGTCCACGAGCTGCTGCCAGGCGGGGAGGGTGGCCTCGACCCACTCGGCGCGGCTCCAGGCCACGGCCGTGCTCGCGCCCGACGGCAGTGAGGTCACCCCGTCCAGCCACAGGTCGGCGAGGCGCAGCGCCTCCTCGACGGCGATACGGTCCGTCGGGCCCACGCTCTCGTCCTTGGTGCCGTCCGCGGTGCCCTGGGAGACGGTCTGGCGGGCGATCTGCTTGGCCATGTCCCAGTTCACGGGGCCGCCCTCGTAGCTCAGCATCTGGCCGAGCTGCTGGAAGGCGGCGCCGAGGTCCTGCGGGTTCAGGGACCCGAACATCGCGGCGAACGGATTGTCCGCGCCGCCGCCGCCCCCGGCGCCGAAGCCGAACGCGCCGAAGGGGTCGGCGGGGGAGGGGCCGCCGGGGCCGTGGCCACCGCCGGCGGGATCGTTCTTCTTGCCCTTGTCGCCGTCCTCCGGCTCCTCCGGCGGAAGGCCGAATCCGAATGGGGTGTCACTCACGGGTTTCCTCGGCTCGTAGGGCCGTCGGCTCCGGGCCGACGGCGAATGCCCGACAACACACCCAGCGTAGACATCCGAACCCGGGGATGGGCTCGGTGCTCCGCCGACTCGTGGCCTGGGGCAGGATGGACGCCACCTGGTACGGACGCGCAAATCGCTTACGTACTGAAGACAACCGCTGGAGACGCCTGGTGAGTTCCCCGGATCCGCAAATTCGCGGAGCGCGAAACCGATCAACCCCGTCCCTCGGCGACGGCCCCGCCCGGCGGGGACCCGTCGTCGCGGTCACTGGCGCCGCCACGGGCATCGGCGAGCTGCTCGCCCGGCAGCTCGCGGCGTCCGACGAGGTCAGACAGGTCATCGCGATCGATGAGCGCCGGGGCGAGGTGCCTGGAGCGCAGTGGCACATCCTCGACGTCCGCGATCCGGCCATCGCGGAGAAGCTGCGCGGGGCCGACGTCGTGGTGCACCTGGCGCTCGACCTGGACCTGGAGACCGACCCCTCCACCCGTACCGCGTATAACGTACGCGGTACGCAGACCGTGCTGACCGCGGCCGCCGCGGCCGGGGTGCACCGGGTCGTCCTGTGCACGTCCGCGATGGTCTACGGGGCACTGCCGGACAATGACATCCCGCTCTCCGAGGACGCCGAGCTGCGGGCCACCGCCGAGGCCACCGGCGTCAGTGATCTGCTGGAGATCGAACGCCTCGCCCGCCGGGCGCCCCGCGCCCATCCGGGACTCAACGTGACGGTGCTGCGACCCGCCGTCCTGGTTGGCGGCGGTACGGACACGGCCCTCACCCGCTACTTCGAGTCACCACGTCTCCTTGTGGTGGCGGGTTCGCGTCCCGCCTGGCAGTTCTGCCATGTCGAGGACCTGGTGAACGCGCTGGAGTACGCCGCCCTGGAGAAGGCCGAGGGCGAGCTGGCGGTCGGCTGCGACGGCTGGCTGGAGCAGGAGGACGTCGAGGAGCTGAGCGGCATCCGCCGGATGGAGCTTCCGTCCGCCGTCGCCTTGGGCGCGGCGGCCCGGCTGCACCGGATCGGCCTCACACCGTCCCCGGCCGGGGATCTGGCGTACACGATGCATCCCTGGGTCGTCAGCGTGAGCCGTCTGCATGACGCCGGATGGCGCCCCCGGTGGACCAACGAGGAGGTGCTCGCCGCGCTCCTGGAGGAGGTCGCGGGCCGTCACACCGTCGCGGGCCGCCGCCTGGGCCGCAAGGACGCCACCGCCGCCGGAGCGGCCGGCGCGACCGTCGCCCTGCTCGGCACCGCCGCCCTGGTGCGGCGTGCGCGCAAGGCGCGGCGACGCATCTAGAAGCGCATCTAGAAGCGCATCTAGAAGCGCATCTAGAAGCGCATCTAGAAGCGCATCGAGAAACGCGTCTGGAAACGCAGCGAGAGCGCGGCGCGAAAGAGCCTGGAACGCGCCTTGGCGCGGGGGACGCCACCTGGTGGCGCGCGGCGGTAGCCCGGTGACGTCCCCCGCGACGCACCCGGGCGCGCCTCCTGGAGGCGGATGAGTCGCGCCCGCGGCTCAGGGGGTGCGCGTGCCGGGTGGCGGGTCGCATGCCGCGCCACCCGTCGCGCCCGCGCCTCACGGGTGCGGGTGCGGGCGCGCTCGTCACCGGGCGAGAGGCTCGTTTCTCGCTGTCAGCGGCGTGCGGCACGATGGCCCCATGACCACCACCGCACACGATCACCCGGGCGAGCGGGCCGCCGCGGACCCCGTCCGGCTGCTCGCCATCCGCGACACCCCGCTCTCGGTCGACGAGGTCTTCGCGGCCGTCCGCGATGACGCGGCGGGCGGCACTGTGCTCTTCGTCGGTACGGTCCGCGACCACGACGGCGGCACGGACGTGACGGCGCTGGGATACGAGGGCCACCCCGCCGCCGAGGCCGCGCTCCGCCGGACGGCCGAGCGGGTCGCCGCCGATTTCCCGGTCCGCGCGCTCGCCGCCGTCCACCGGGTGGGCGATCTCCGGGTGGGCGATCTGGCGGTGGTGGTGGCCGTCTCGTGCGCCCACCGCGCGGAGGCGTTCGCGGCGTGCCGGAGACTGATCGACGACCTCAAGAGCGAGGTGCCGATATGGAAGCACCAGACTTTCTCGGACGGCGCGCAGGAGTGGGTCGGCGTGTGAGGCTCGCGTGGTCCCGCGCGGGCGGCGCCCGTGCGCCCTCGGGGAGCGCCGTGTCGACGCCGTCGTTCGGGGGAGGCGCGGTGGCTGAAACCCGTGCCGCGCCCAAGCTCCCCGATTTGCGTAACCGGCCCCCTGCCATGAGCGTTGGAACAGCAGATCACTAGTCTGCTGATCATTCATTCGCGTTTCGCTCATGGGGTAGGGAGGTCGCGATGGCAGCGCTCGCCTGGTTGTTGATTCCGCTCTTCGCTGTTGTCGGTGCGGCGATATGGGGAGGCTGGGTCTCCAGGAGTCGAACGACCGGTGATGTGGCCGAGCTGGCTGGTTACGCGCGCTTCCGCGCGGCCATGGAGAAGGCCGGCTCGGGTCAGTGACACCCCGCGGTGGCGTCCTTCCGTGACGCGGCCGCCCTCTTCTCCCCTTTCCTCGCGGGCGCTCGCCCAGGGCGGTCGGCCCGCCCCCGTACGGACCGGCCCGAACGGTGCGCTGACAGGACTGTCCCGTACTGTCGTTCCATGCCACGCCGCACCGTGACGATGCTCGCCTCCACCCTGATGTTCATCGCCCTCCTCTGCGTCGGGGTGCTCATCCCCGTTCCGTACGCGGAGATGTCCCCGGGCCCGACGGTGAACACCCTCGGCAACGCTGGTGGGGAACCGGTTCTGCGGATCTCCGGGCGCAAGACGTACCCGACGACCGGGCATCTGAACATGACGACCGTCCGTGTCACGGGCGCCGACTACAAGATGAACCTCGTCGAGACGGTCTACGGCTGGCTGGCCCACGACAACGTGGTCGTCCCCCGCGAGACGATCTACCCGGAGGGCACGACGGAGGAGGAGTCCACCCAGGAGAACGCGGAGGAGTTCTCCCAGTCGCAGGAGAGCGCGAAGGTGGCCGCACTCAAGGAACTCGGTATCCCGGTCCAGTCGCGGATCATCGTCTCCACCGTCGTCAAGGACACCCCGGCCGAGGGACGGCTGCACGCGGGCGATGTCATCAAGGCGGTCGACGGTACGGCGGTGAAGGCCCCCGAAGACGTCGCCAAGCTGGTCAGAAAGCATCGGCCGGGGCAGAAGGTCGTCTTCACCATCATCCCCGCCAAGGAGGCCGCGGCGGCGGAGAAGGCCCGCCGGGAGCCGACCACCACCGAGCAGGTCACCCTCACCACGGCCAAGTCCCCGAGCGGTGGCCAGGCCATCGTGGGCATCCAGGCCGGGACCGACCACACCTTCCCCTTCACCATCGACATCAATCTCGCGGACGTCGGTGGGCCCAGCGCCGGTCTGATGTTCGCGCTCGGCATCGTCGACAAGCTCACCCCCGGCAACCTCACGGGCGGCGCGTTCGTCGCGGGCACCGGCACCATCGATGACGCGGGCGAGGTCGGCCCCATCGGCGGCATCGAGATGAAGCTGGTCGGCGCCCGCAAGGCCGGGGCGAGGTACTTCCTGACCCCCAGCGACAACTGCGCGGCCGCCGCCGCGGACATCCCCGAGGGGCTGCGGCTGGTGAAGGTGGACACCATCGCCGACGCGACCGACTCCCTGGAGAAGATCGCCTCAGGCCGGACCTCCGGCCTCCCCGCCTGCCCGGCGAGCTGACGCCCCGCGGCCTTCCGTCCGCCCGGCCTGCCGGGACCCCGGTATCCGCGTGTGACGTCCCCCGGCGCCGTACACCGGGGGACGGAGACGGCGCGCGTGGCTCGCCGCAGGGCGTACGGGCCGCCGCCGTGGGACACACGGCGACGGCCCAAGGGGATGACACGGTGACGGCCGCTGACCGGCAGGGGGCCGCTGAGGACCGTCAGGACAGAGCGGTCGGACGAGGGCGGTCAGCGGGACCAGTCGGCAGACGGCCGGACGCTGTCAGGACTCGAACGTCGCCGACAGCGCCTCGGCCAGCCCCGGCACCAGGTCCGAGCCGGTGAGGACCTCGTTCGGCGCGTCCTTCTCCCGCAGCCGCAGCGCCGACTCCCGGCCACCGTCCCGCAGGACCGCGACCGTCATCCGCACCTCCTGACGCTCCGGGTGGGCGGCCACCCACGCGGTCAGTGCGGAGTCGTCGAGACCGTCCGGTACGGAGGACTCCACCGACGCGGGGAGCATCTGCCGCTCCACGGTCAGGGCGCAGCCCGCCACGGCGTCCGGCCACGCGATCGTGGCGAGGAACTCGTCCAGGGGAGCCCCCGCGGGGATCTCGTCCTGCTCGATGGGGGTCAGCGGCGCTGCTTCGTCATCGCCGTCCAGACCGAGCTGGTCGGCGAGCGCGGGCTCCTGGGCGCGCAGTTTCGCGGTGTCGACCAGCGCGAAGAGCCGGGCCGGCTGGTCCCAGCCCAGGCTGGAGGCGTACTCGTCGATCTCCAGTACGGCGCGGGTCAGCGGGCTGGCGGCGATCGGACCCGGCCCCGCGCTCGCGGACCGGGGATCGGAGGGGGTGGAGGGGGAAACGTTGGACATACCCAATATCCTGCCTCCTTCCGGGCCCGAGACGGGAACTAGGTAAAGCCTCGGTAAGTTGCATGAGTGGGCTCTACGATCGCGGGGCCCGCTAAGACAGACCGCGAAACCACTACACGACCGCGAACTTCGAGGTGCGCACGTTGGCTTTCCAGATGCCGGACCGCGGCGGAGGCCCCCCGACCGGGCCACGGATCAGAGTGGGTCGGCCGTCTCGGCGGGTCCGCACCCTGCTCATGACGCTCGGAGTGCTGGCGGTCCTGGCGATGGCGTTCGTTATGTTCGCCGGGTTCTGGACCGACTGGCTCTGGTACCGCTCGGTGCGGTACTCGTCGGTGTTCACCACCACCCTATGGACCAAGATCGGCTTGTTCGCCGTCTTCGGTCTGCTGATGGCCGCCGCCGTCGGGGTGAACATCTGGCTCGCCCACCGGCTGCGTCCGCCACTGAGCGCGATGTCGCTGGAGCAGCAGAGCCTGGACCGGTACCGGATGGGTATCGCCCCCTACAAGAAGTGGGTCCTCCTCGCGCTCACCGCCCTGGTCGGCCTGATCGCCGGAGCCTCGGCCACCGGCCAGTGGCGGACCTGGCTGATGTGGGTGAACGGCGTCTCCTTCGGCCAGAAGGACCCCCAGTTCCAGATGGACGTGTCGTTCTACGCGTTCGATCTGCCCTGGTACCGCTTTCTGCTCGGCTTCGGCTTCGCCGCGGCCGTCCTCTCCCTGATCGCCGCCGCGCTCACGCACTACCTGTACGGCGGACTCCGCATCACCAGCCCGGGAGCGCGCGCCACGGCCGCCGCCACCGGGCACCTCTCCGTCCTGCTGGGCCTCTTCGTCTCCCTGAAGGCCGTCGCCTACTGGCTCGACCGGTACGGCCTGGCGGTGAAGTCCAGCGACTTCAAGGCGACGGGTAACTGGACCGGTCTGCGGTATGTCGACGCCAACGCCTATCTTCCGGCGAAGACGATCCTCTTCTGTATCGCGGTCATCTGCGCCGTGCTCTTCTTCGCGACGCTCTGGCGCCGCACCTGGCAGCTGCCGGTGATCGGCTTCGGGCTGATGGTGCTCTCGGCGATCCTGATCGGTGGCCTCTACCCGGCCATCGTGCAGAAGTTCCAGGTCCAGCCGAATGAGCAGGCCAAGGAGAGCCCGTACATCCAGAAGAACATCGATGCCACGCGTAAGGCGTACGGGATCGACGGCGCCAAGCCCGAGGACTACAAGGGCAAGGGCGACCCCAGCCAGAAGGCCAAGCAGCGCGCCGACGCCAACACGGCCGCCAGCTACCGCGTGGTCGACTCCAACGTCGTCTCGCCCGCCTTCCAGCAGCTCCAGCAGGAGCGCAAGTACTACCAGTTCCCAGCGACCCTGGACGTCGACCGCTACCCCGGTCCCGACGGCAAGCCGCAGGACACGGTCATCGGTCTGCGCGAGCTGGACATCCGGGGCATCCCCAAGCGCAACTGGATCAACGACCACTTCACCTACACCCACGGCTACGGCGCCATCGCCGCCAAGGGCACCAGCGTGGTGGCCAACCCCAACGAGGGCACCGTGGGCTCCCCGGACTTCACCGAGTCCGGCATGCCCACCAAGGGCCAGCTCGGCACGTACGAGCAGCGGATCTACTACGGCGAGAAGACCCTGCAGTACTCGATCGTCGGCGGGCCGCAGAAGGAGCTCGACTACGAGGCGAGCACCGGTCCCACGCAGTACACCCGCTATCAGGGCAAGAGCGGTGTGAGCCTGTCCAACCCGCTGAACCGCGCCGCGTACGCGGTGTCCTTCAGCGAACCGCAGATCCTGTACTCGGGCGCCGTGGGCGAAGGCTCGCGGATCCTCTACAACCGCACCCCCAAGGAGCGGGTGGAGGCCGTCGCACCCTGGCTGACCATCGACGGTGACGCCTACCCGGCGGTCGTGAACAAGCGCATCCAGTGGATCGTGGACGCGTACACGACGACCAACAGCTACCCGTACGCCTCCCGGACGACCCTGGGCGACACCACGGCCGACTCGCTGACCACCAACCAGCGCGCGGTGGTGGCCCAGCAGAACCAGGTCAACTACATCCGCAACTCGGTCAAGGCCACCGTCGACGCCTATGACGGCACGGTCAAGCTGTACCAGTGGGACACCAAGGACCCGGTGCTGAAGACCTGGATGAAGGCGTTCCCGGGCACGGTCGAGCCCAAGGGCGAGATCTCCGAGGAGCTCAAGTCCCACCTGCGCTACCCGCAGGACATGTTCAAGGTCCAGCGCGAGCTGCTCACCCGGTACCACGTGACCGACCCGGCGCAGTTCTACAGCGGCAGTGACGCCTGGCAGGTGCCGGACGACCCGACCAACAAGGACACCAGCGCGGTCCCGCCGTACTACCTCAGTCTGAAGATGCCCGGCGAGAAGGCGCAGAAGTTCTCGCTGACGACCACCTTCACTCCGGCCGGACGCCCCAACCTGGGCGCGTTCATGGCGGTGGACGCCGACGCCAACAGTGCGACCTACGGGTCGATAAGGCTGCTGAGAGTCACCGAGACCGTCCAGGGCCCCTCCCAGGTCCAGTCCGAGCTCAACGGTGTGCCGGAGGTCGCGACCTTCGTCCGGGACCTCAGGGGCACCGACTCGGACATCGAGTACGGAAACCTGCTGACCATCCCGTTGGATGGTGGGTTCCTGTATGTCGAGCCGGTCTACGCCCGTGGTGGCAGCGCCAACTATCCGCTGCTGCGGAAGGTGGCCGTCGCCTACGGCGGCGGGAAGCCGGTCTTCAAGGACAGCCTGACGGAGGCGCTCGACGCGGTCTTCGAACAGGACGGCTCGACGCCACCGCCACCACCGCCCGGTGACGGCGGGGTCAAGCCACCGCCGACTCCGCCCTCGGAGACGGGTGACGCGGCGGTCAAGGCCGCCATCGCCGACGCGCTGAAGGCACACCAGGAGGCCGACGCGGCGCTGGCGAAGAACCCGAAGGACTGGGCGGCGTACGGCAGGGCCCAGGAGGAGCTCGACGCGGCCCTCGAACGGCTCGCCCGCGCCCAGGGCGCGAGCGGTACGTCACCGCCCGCCTCCGCCCCGCCGACACCCCCGGCCTCCGGCTAGGCGCGTCAGCGCAGGCCGCCCGGGCAGGCACCGTCCCGCGTCGTGATACGGTGAATTCACACGACGCGGGGTGGAGCAGCTCGGTAGCTCGCTGGGCTCATAACCCAGAGGTCGCAGGTTCAAATCCTGTCCCCGCTACTGAAACGAAGAGGGCCCGGATCCTTTGAGGAACCGGGCCCTCTTCATGCGTATGTGGTTTCGGGCCACGTAACTGCGCGCGCCGTGCGACGAGTTCGCCGGGAGAGTGTTTGACTTATCTCTCTGTGGGCATGTCGACAAAACGCTGAAGTGACCTCACTGGCTGCGCTATACGAGGTGTACGCGGGTTGCGGGTGGTGCGACGATGGAATGTATGGGGGACAGGGCGACACTGTTGGAGACAGGGCGGTACACGCAACGGAACGCCGCAACCGCGACGGAGACGACGGAGACCGCGAGGGGTAACGGCGGCCCCGGCGCGCGGGCGGCCGGAAGCGTGAGCGCCGCCGTCGCCCCGGGCGCCACGGCCCGGACGGACGCGGACGCGTCCACCGACCCGGTGACGGCCGGGGCGAGCACCGACGCCATGGAGAGCGCGGGCGCCGAGGAGCGCCACCGCAAGGCCGCCGCCCGCGGCGACACCGCGTCCATGAGCGCCCTTGGCGCGATGCTGCTGCGCCGGGGAGATCTGGACGCGGCCGAGCCCCATCTGAGGGGCGCGACCGCCGCCGGGGACCGCGCCGCGGCCAACAACCTGGGCGTCCTGCTGCACCAGCGCGGGCACGCCGACGAGGCCGCCGGATGGTGGCGCGTCGCCGCCGTCGCCGGATCGGCCGCCGCGGCGCACGCCCTGGGCCGGCACTTCCGTGAGCGCGGCGACGAACCCGCCGCCGAGTACTGGCTGCGCCAGTCCGCCGAGCAGGGCCATGCTCTTGGCGCCTACGCCCTGGCCGACCTGCTGGAACACCGTGGCGACGTGGGCGCCGAGCGCTGGCTGCGCGCGGCGGCCGAGCAGGGGCACCGCGAGGCGGCGTACCGGCTGGCCCGGATGCTGGAGCTGAGGGCGACCGACGAGCTGCGCGCCGAGCGCGCCCGTCTGACCGCGACCGGACGCCCGGGCGCGGGACTGCCCGGCGCGGGACCGTCGGGAGGCGGTGTCGCGCACGGGCCGCCGGGAGCCGCCCGCTCCCCGGGGCCCGGCGCGCCCCGTTCGGCCAGCGGTGCGGGCCGTGGTGCCGGTCTGGTCGACAGCGTCGCCAACCTCCGGCTCAGCACCCTGGACGAGGCCGCCCAGTGGTACCGGCAGGCCGCCGCCCGCGGCCACCGCCGTGCGGCGCTCCACCTCGGGGCGATCCTGGAGCGGCGCGGGGAGCTGAAGGAGGCCGGGCGCTGGTATCTGACCTCCGCCAAGGACGGCGAGGCCCGCGCCGCCTGCGCGCTCGCCTTCCTGCTGCGGGACGCCGGTGACGAGGAGAGCGCCGCCGTCTGGTGGCTGCGCGCCGCCCAGGACGGCGACGGCAACGCCGCCAACGCGCTGGGCGCGCTGCACGCCGCGCGCGGCGAGCCCCAGACCGCCGAGCGCTGGTACCGGGCCGCGCTGACCGCGGGTGACGTCAACGGCGCGTACAACCTCGGACTGCTGTGCGCCTCCCAGGACCGCACCGCCCAGGCCGAGCAGTGGTACCGCCAGGCCGCCTACACGGGCCACCGCGAGGCCGCCAACGCGCTCGCCGTGCTGCTGCTCCAGGCCGGTGACACGATCGGCGCCGAGCCCTGGTTCTCCAAGGCCGCCGAGGCGGGCAGCGTGGACGCCGCCTTCAACCTCGGCATCCTCCATGTCGGCCGCGATGACGACCGTACGGCGCTGACCTGGTACGAGAGGGCCGCGGCCGGAGGGCATACGGAGGCCGCGCTCCAGGTCGGCATCGCGTTGCTGCGGGACGGCGACGACCAGGGGGCCGAGCGCCATCTGCGCTGTGCCGCGGGCGGTGGCAGCGCCGAGGCCGCCTTCCGGCTCGCCACGCTCCTGGACGCGCGCCAGCCGCCGCCCGGCCCCACCGTGCTCGGGGAGCCGGTGGCGGAGAAGACCGAGTGCGAGGAGTGGTACGAGCGGGCCGCCGAGCAGGGCCACCGCCGGGCGCAGGTCCGGGTCGGCATGCTCGCGGCGGCCCGGGGCGACACCACGGAGGCGGCCCGCTGGTACCGCGAGGCGGCCGAGTCGGGCAGCCGCAACGGCGCCTTCAACCTGGGACTGCTCCTGGCCCGTGAGGGCAATGAGCGCGAGGCCGCCCTGTGGTGGAGCCGCGCGGCGCGCGCGGGCCATGGCCGGGCGGCGCTGCGGCTGGCGCTGCTCGCCGCCCGCCGGGGCGAGCTGAACGAGGGGCAGCGCTGGTGCGCCCGCGCCATGGAGCTGGGCCCCGCCGAGGTGACGGAGCGGGCGGCCCGGCTGCGGGAGGCGCTGCACCAGGAGCTCACCGCCTGAGACGGCGCGCTGGAAGCCGTCCCGGGCGCGTGTGCCAGGTCGCGCGAGCCCGGGCCCGCGAGACCCGGCCGGTCGCCTGGTGATCGCCGATTTGCACCGCCCGGTCGGGACACGTAAGGTTGGGTTCAACGACGCGGGGTGGAGCAGCTCGGTAGCTCGCTGGGCTCATAACCCAGAGGTCGCAGGTTCAAATCCTGTCCCCGCTACTGAAACCGAAGGCCCGGATCCTCAAGGATCC
>NZ_JBHVHF010000187.1:0-16365 GCF_042800315.1 Streptomyces sp. NPDC057638 | reverse complement strand
CCCCGGCACCACCCGGTGCGGTGTGCGCGTGGCCCCTCAGGGGCGTCGTGACGGCGCGGCGGGCTCGGTGGCGCGCGTGGCCTCGAACTGTTCGCGCAGCTGGGCCCGGCGGAGCTTGCCGATACCGGTCTTGGGGATATCCCGCTTGGTGACCGCGACGATATGCACGATGTCGACCCCGAACGCCTTCGTCACCCGGTCGCGGACCACGTCCTGGGCGGCGCGGGTGTCCGTCCCCTCGCGGGGGTGGAAGAAGACGGCCAGTTCCTCGGAGACGCCGTCCTCGCCGGTCACCAGGCTGGCCACGGTGTACGACGGCTCGACCACGTCCAGCTCCTCCACCTTGGCCTCGATCTCATGGCCGTGGTAGGTGACGTCGTCCAGCTGGATGACATCGTCCGCCCGCCCGGTCACCGTGAGGATGCCGTTCTGGATGTAGGCGAGGTCTCCGCACTTGAACCAGCCGTCGCTGGTGAACGACTGCCGGTTCTGCTCGTCGTTGCGGTAGTAGCCGCGGGTCACGGCGGCACCGGTGACCTGGAGCCGGCCGGTCTCCCCGGCGGGCACCAGTTCGTTGCGCTCGTCGACCACGCGCAGCGACGTCCCGGGCTGTGGACGCCCCACGGGTACGTACCGTTCGTCCCCGGCGTCGACCGCGGAGAACTCGCAGTCGGCCACCCCGGCGGAGGTCTCCGACATCCCCCAGCCCGGGTACATGGCGTCCGGCGGCAGCCCGAAGGCGCCGAGCAGTTCGAGGAAGCGGCGGACCACACCACTGCGGACGGCCTCACCGCCGTTCATGATGTACCGCAGGCAGCTGAGGTCCAGGGGCTGTCCCGCGAGCCGGTCCGCCTGGTCGTTGATGAGCCCGAAGGCGAAGTTGGGCGCCCAGGTGGTGTCGGAGCGGTGCCGGTCGATGCCGGTGATCCAGCGCGACGGATCGGCGAGCACCCACGCGAACCGGGCGTGCGCCTGGTGGCAGCCCAGATAGACATCGCGGGCGTGGAACATCACCAGACCGCCGACATGGTCCAGCGGCATCCAGTTGAAGCTGCGGGTCGCGCCGCTCAGCCGGTTCACCTGGACCGTGGCCGCCGTACGGCTCAGGACGTTGCGGTGGGTGAGCACCACGGCCTTGGGCACCCCGGTGCTGCCCGAGGTCAGGAGCAGCATGGCCGGGTCGTCGGGGGCGGCCTGGTGCCAGCCGCGGTCGGGCGGGTTGGCGAGCAGCTCCCGGGTGGTGCCGAGCCAGGCACCGCCCCAGCGGGGATCGGCGGTCATGGCGGGTACCACCTGCTGACCGGAGCCGGTGATGACGCTCGGGCGGTCATAGCCCTGCCAGACCCGGCGCAGCAACTCGGGTGCGGCCGCGCGCTGTTCGTCGGTGCCCCCGGCGTTGACCGGCATGGGCACGAAGCCGCCGAGGAGGCAGGCCCAGAAGGCGGCCAGCAGCTCGGGGTCGTCGCCCACCTGGAGGATGACGGTCTCACCGGGGACGGCGCCCGCCGCGCGGATACCGGTGAGGATCCGCGCCGCGTCGTCCAGCAGCCGCGCGTACGACCAGCCGGTCTCGCCGCCGTCGCCCGCGATGAACCGGATGCGCTCCTCGGTGCCGCCGGTGTCAGCCGCGCGGACCAGGGCCGCGCCGAGATGGCTCACGTCCGCCACGGGGGCGGGACCGCCGTGGAGGAAGGAGCAGTCGTCGTTCGTCATCGGTCGTTCGCCTCCCGCGCGGTCGCCACGATCACCAGGGGGCCACGTCCGTGGCCGGGGGCCGGTTCCTTGCGGAAGCCGCCGTACTCGGCGGTGATGGAGAGGCCGGCGTCGTCCAGGAGTCCGCGGACCTCCGGCCCGGTGAGGACCGCCTGGTCGAAGAAGTTGTCGTAGAGGGAGAGCGTGCCGTCCCCTTCGCGGACGAGCAGGGTCTCCTCATTTCGCCAGTTCCCCGCGTGCGGGATGATCGACTGGCGGGCGAGCCGGGTGATGAGCACTCCCTCGCCGCGATGGTGGGCCACGGTGTGCTGCTGGTAGCCCTCCACGAAGTTCAGCAGATGGCCGAACTCAAGAACGATCTGACCGCCGGGACGCACCAGGTCCCGCATCGTGCGAAGTACCGGCCGCAGTTCCGCCCGGGGCAGGTAGTTAAGGGTCATGAAGATGCTGTAGACCAGGTCGAACCGATGCTCGGAAGTGAAGTTCTCCGCCCGGTCGTACACATAGTCCACATTCTTGCCGCCGAGGTTCTGTGCATATTCGATGAAACGAGCGCTCTGGTCCACTCCCACGCAGGAGAAGCCGCGCGCCCCGAGTTCTCTGAGATTGGTTCCGGTTCCGCATCCCAGATCGAGAACACGTCCTCCCGAGGGTGTATGGCCGACCAGGAATTCGGTCTCCGCGGCGACGTTCCGGAAATCTTTGCGCATGATCTCGTAGTATTTTCCGGGGAATTCAAAGCTTGTCGAGCCTGTTGAGCTGGTCGGGATACTCAAGGTAGTGGCCTTCCCAAGACTGTTGAAAGCGGTCCGTGTCCTGAGGTGGGTGCATTATGAATTAAGGGGCGATGGTGCCTCCCGTCTCTTTCGGAACTCCCGGGGGGTGATGCCGTAGCGGTCCCGGAAGAGACGGCTGAAGTGGGAGGCCGCGTAGAAGCCCGACCGCTCGCCGATGGCCGCGATGGCAAGATGATCGAATCGAGGATCGGCCAGGTCGGAGCGGCTGCGAGCCAGTCTCTCGTCCCGGATCCAGCGGGCCGGGCTCGTATCGTGCTCGCGGAAGATCTTCTGTAGGTAACGCAGTGAGACGTTGTACTGGTGGGCCACGGTCAGCGGACAGAGGTCGGGGTCGGCCAGCCGCTCCCGTATAAACGCCTGGATGCTGGGCATCAGGGTGGGTCTGCTCAGGCCCAGTTCCTCGGCCATGGAGCGCAGCCGTTCGGTGCACAGCGCGGTGACCAGACCCGCCATGCTGCCACCCAGGAGTTCGATTCCCGTATTGACTTGATCGCCATGCTGTTCCAGACCCACGAGCAGGTCCGACAGTAATGCGCCCAGCCCCTGCGAGCCGCACCACATCCGTGCCGTGAGTAACTCCGTATCCCGAGCCGAGAGCCCCGTCAGGCGGCGGGGCAGCAGGAGGACCACCATGCGGAACCGCTCCGGCATGATGACCTTGTAAGGCCGGGAGCAGTCATAGGCGACGAGTTGCGCGCCACGCGCGGCGGCATGTCTTCCGTCTTGGAAGACATGCACTCTGCCGACCAGGGGGCGACAGACGCTGAGATATCCGTCTGTACTCTGCTGGAGCGTTCTGCTGGGTCGGATCAGCTCACGTGGTCCGCCCTCCAGGAAGAGGGCTCGCACTTCACCGAACCGATAACTCGCCGCGGTGCCACGAAGGTCTTCCTCGTGATCCCGGACGATTTGCACACAGCCATGGGGAGGAACGGCTGCTTTGAAATGGCCAACGTCTTCCTGAGCGGAACTCCGAATAACGACATGCGTCATCGACCAACCCCCCGTCTGCCGCGGAGTCAGGGACACTTCCTCGCAACGCGGACCGCATCCTTACGGCCCTCGCCCCCACATGACGTCGACGCCCCCTGCGTCCGTTACGCCGCGAGGATTGAAACACGCCTCGTTACTCGTCTTCTACAGACGAACAAGGGCCGGGGATCGGCGTCTTGAGACTCCCCGAAGCCGCCAAGGCCCTTCCTCACCCGGCGCCGTCTGCGTTTATGCATGCGGCCGCGACCTCATCGATGCGCACGATCTCTCCATCAATTGGGCGCAACTCGTTCATGGCGCGTGCGCGTTTGGGCAACCCGGCGGGCCCGTGCTCACCGAGGTTTTCGACCGGGCCCGGGATCTGCCCGGCGCGTGCTGACGCCCGGGCGGGGCCGGAGATGAGAAGCGCCGGTATCAAAAGCCCGGCCGGAGGGGGGGAGGTTTCCCGCGCGCCACGCTCGTACGGCGGTGCCGGATCAGCCGGCGTTCGGGGCCCGGTCGGGCGCGGCGTCCGGCGGTGGCGACCGGTGTCCCGGCCCTGGGGCGGCATCCGCTCCCCGGGCGCCCGGGTGGGCGGGGCGGCCCGGTTCCCACCGTAGGCGGTGTGCGCGGCGGGACCGTCAGGAGGGTCCCAGCTCGTTGACGATGCGCCGGCCCGTGATCCGCCGCGGGGTGATGGAGAGCCAGACCGTGCGGCTCTCGCCCGCCCACGCCAGCCCGGGTGCCCGTGCCTCCAGCTCCGCCACCCGCGCGGTGTCCGTGACGAAGTGACCCTGTCCCACCACGAGCACGCTCCAGCCCTGGCGGAAGGCGTCGTCGACGCGGTCCACCTCGAACGCGACGACCTGCTCCCCGGCCAGGGAGGGAGCGGCCCCCAGCGCGGTCCGGTAGGAGATCTCCCCGTCGAGGACGAGGTAGTTGACCGGCACCACCACCGGCCCGTCGGGGGTGACCACGGCGATCCGGCCGACACCGCCCCGGCCGAGCAGCGCGCGGCACTCGCTCTCGTCCAGGACCCGCAGTCCCGAACCGGCGGGGGCGGACCCCTGGCCCGGCGGCTCGTTGACCGTCTGTCCGGTCAGCTCGCCGACGGTGGTCCCGAGCGCGTCGGCGAGCCGGATCACGACCCCGGAACCGGGTGCGTCGCCCCGCTCCTCGATGTACTCGATATAGCCCGGCGCGGCTCCGCTGCGCTCGGCCACCTCCTCCCGGCTGAGGCCCATCTCCTTGCGGCGCGCGGACAGCCGTCTGCCGAAGTCACCTCGGTGCCGGGGTGCCGCACCCTCCATCACGCGTCTCCTCACATCGGTCGTCGGCCGGGCCTTCGCCCGGGCCGTGCGTCGCGCCGTGCGCCGGGTCCCGGTCGCGCTCTGCGTCTCGGTTCCGCTCCGGGTCGGTACGGCGGGGTCAGACCGGTACGACGGTGTCGTGCGGGACATCCCCGAGTACCACCTTCAGCGCGCCCGTACTCGCGGCGCGCGCGAACACGTCGTACGCCTCCTCCATCCGGTCCAGCTCGAAGCGGTGGGTGACCAGGGAGGAGGACGAGATGGTGCCGTCGGCGAGCAGGCTCAGCAGCAGGTCGGTGGAGAAGGAGTCGACGAGTCCGGTCGTGATCGTGACGTCCTTGATCCACAGGTCTTCCAGATGCAGGGTCGCGGGGCGGCCGTGCACCCCCACGTTGGCGACCCGGCCGCCGGGGCGCACCACGCGCGCGCAGAGTTCGAAGGTCTCCGGCAACCCGACCGCCTCGACGGCGACATCGGCGCCGAGGTCCCCGGTGAGGTCGGCGATGAGCTGCTCAGGCCCCTCGTTGCCGTTGACGGTCACGTGCGCGCCCACCGCGCGCGCCGCCGCCAGCCGGGGCTCCGCCACGTCGACGGCGATGATCTGGCCGGGGGAGTAGAGCCCGGCCGTGGCGATCGTGGCCAGCCCGATCGGTCCGGCGCCCACCACGGCGACGGTGTCACCGGGCCGCACCCGGCCGTTGAGCACACCGACCTCGTAGGCGGTGGGGAAGATGTCGGCCAGCAGGACGGCCTCGGCGTCCGCCACCGGGCCGGGCAGCGGATGCAGGGAGAGATCGGCGAAGGGGACCCGGACATACTCGGCCTGGGTGCCGTCGATCAGATGTCCGAGGACCCAGCCACCGCCGCCCTGGCAGAGGCCGTAGCGGCGCTCCCGGCAGAACCGGCACCGTCCGCAGGGGCTGATACAGGAGACCAGGACCCGGTCGCCTGGCCGGACCGCGCTGACCTGGGGGCCGGTCTCCATGACCTCGCCGACGGCCTCGTGCCCGAGTACCGTGCCGGGGGTTACCTCGGGTACGTCCCCGTTGACGATATGCAGGTCCGTCCCGCAGATGGTCACGGCGTCCACGCGTACGACGGCGTCCGCCGGATCCCGCAGCCCCGGATCCGGCACCTCACGCCAGGCGGTCCGTCCCGGACCGTCGAAGACAAGGGCCTTCATGGCTGCCTCGCTCCCTCTCGCCTGTGCCTGCGGCTCTGCCTCGTGGCTGTCCCACCAGCGTGACACGGTCACCCCGGTGCCGCCCGTGGGCCGGATGGGCCAGCCCTCCGTACCGAACGGGACCCTCCGGCCGCACCTGGTGCGGGACGCCGCCGCGGTCCGGGCCGCCGGACCGGACGCGGGCCGTCCGGATCCGGCCGGATCCTCCCGGTCCGCGCGAACCGTCCGCGCCTCAGCGGTACGACACCACGGCGACGGGGATGGGGACATGGTGCAGCGCCCCGTACGTGATGGACCCCGCGCGAGCACCGACCGGAAGCCGCCTGGTCCGGTGCCCCACCACCAGCAGGGCCCCGCCGTCCGACGCGTCCGTCAGCGCGTCGACGGCCCGCCCCGCCACGGTCTCCTCATGCACCGGCACCGCCGGATACCGCTCGCGCCAGGGCCGCACCAGATCGGCCAGCCGCGCCGCCTCCCGCTGGTCATGGCCACTGGTCAGGGAGTCATCCGAGACCAGCCCATAGCCGAAGTAGCCGGGCACCCGCCAGGCGTGGACGGCGCGCACCGGACAGCCGCGCCGGTCGGCGGCCTCGAACGCGAACCCCAGTGGCGCGTCGGCACCGTCCGACACCCCCACCACGACCGGGCCGTCCGGCACGGGCTCCCGGCCGCCCGATCCCGCGGAGCGCACGAAGACCAGGGGTGTTCCCGCGACCTCACCGAGGAGCAGATGCCCGATGGAGCCCACCAGATACCCGGCCATCCCGCTCAGCCCCTCGGAGCCCAGCACCAGCAGCGCCGATCCCTCGGCCGCGGCCGACAGCACCTCCCCGGCCCGCCCGTCGGTCTGCTCCACGGTCAGCTCCAGCGAGGGGTGAGCGCGCCGCACCCGTTCCCCGGTCTCCCGGGGAACGCGGCGCGCCCAGTGCTCCAGCGCCTCCCGTGCCTCCGGCGCCTCGGGCAGCGGATACGGCATCTGCCAGGCGTTGACGACCCTCAGCGGCAGCCCCCGCAGCTCCGCCTCCCGGGCGGCCCAGTCCACCGCGGCGAGACTCTGCGGGGATCCGTCGACACCGACGGTGACGGTCAGGGGCACGGCAGTCACCTCCGGGAGCGCTGTACCGCACGCGGCCTTCTCTCCAGCATGGGGCGAGGGGCCGGGAACCGCGAGGTACGGGGGGCGGGTGAGCCGTCAGGTGCGCGGTGGTGAGGGCCGCGGACCCGGGCGCGCGCTCATCACCCAGGTCCGCCCGCCGGGCCTGCCGCCCGCCGGGCCTGCCGCCCGCCGGGCCTGCCGCCCGCCGGGCGTGTCCCGTTCTCCGATCCTGTCCTGTTCTCCGATCCCGCCCTGTCCGACGCGCCTCCGTCAGCTCCGCGCGGTCAACAACACCGCGTACAGCGCCAGAACCACGGCACCGAGGACGATGCCCGCCTTCGCCAGCGCGATGCCGCGCCGCTCCCCGCGGCCCCGAGCGCCGAAGGGCCGCGCGGACAACAGCGCCAGATAGCCCGTGAGGATCGCGAGCGGCCCCAGCAGCAGGCTCAGGACGAAGAACCCCAGCGCGCCACAGCCCAGGCTGAACACCGCGAGGCCCTGGGCGAGGGCGGGGGAGTGGGTACCGGTCCGGTGCGCTCTCATGGCGGCGTACACGGTCTGGCTCCTTCCGTCGGCTCATGTCCTTGTGTCACCGCGGCTACCCCCGGCCTGGCACTCCACACGGGGAACCGGCGCCGGGCGGCGCGACCACGGAACGACCCGGGCCCGACCAGGGCCCGCCCCGCCGTGGGCTCCTGACGCCACTAGGGTGCCCCGTACCGGGTTTTCGGCTTGTGACCCGTTCCCCGGGTGCCCGATCATGGCCCCATGTCGCCGGGTGCCCCGCAGTTCGCTGTCACGTCGATCCTCCGGGAGGTGAAAATGGTGCGCGCGGAAGGGGTGGTCCGCATCCGCGATCTCGACCTCCCCACCCTGCGCCGGGCCGCCGCGCTCGTCTCCCGCGACATCACCGACGCCTGGCCCGTCGAGGTCGAGAACCTGCTGCGGGAGGCGGTCTCCCGGCTCGGCGGCGGCCACCTCCAGACGGCGGCGGCCTACTCCCTCGGACTCGCCCCCGGTATGCGGGACATGGCGGCCGGTGACCGCCGCCGACGCGCCGCGAAGGTCTACGACCTCAGCGTCGAGCGCTTCCGCAAGAGTCAGGAGGAGATGATCCTCGGGCAGGTCGCCGAACAGGTCTGCTGGCTGACCGAGACCTGGGTCCACGGCGCCTCGGGCTCCGGGACCCCGCTGCTCTCCCCGCACCTTCAGCACCAGGCGCTGCGGCTCGGGGCGCTGTCGGTGACGCTCCACCTGCACCCGGTCGAACTGCTGCGGGACATCGACGTGATCGTCTCTCCCAGCAACACCCATCTCGGTCTCCCGGAGATGTACAAGGCGTCCGTGGCGGCGTCGCTGCGCCGGGCCGCCGCGGGCCGCGACGCCACGGGCCACGCGGTCGACGACCCCGTATACGACGCCCTCCTCGGCTGGCGCCGGGAGAACGGCGCGCTCGGCCGTCCCGTACAGCCCGGAACCATCGCCCCGACGGGATCCGGGGCGCTCGCGGCCCGGGGGGTGCGCCGGATCTACCACGCGGCCGTCGCGGTGCCACGGCCCGGGACCAGCGACTACGACGTCAATCCCCAGGACGTCGTCACGGCGGTCGGCGCGGCGCTGGCGCTGATGGACCGGGAGCGGGGGGAGTTCACCCCGCCGCTGCGCTCGATCTGCTTCCCGCTGCTCGGCTCCGGCCGGGGCGGGCTGTCCACCCACGCCAGCGTGAGCGCCCTGTGGACCGCGCTGGCGGCGGGCGCGGGCGCGGAGCCCGCGGTCCACCTCGTCGTACGGCGGGCACGTCAGGCGGATGTGGTCCGCGAGGCACTCGGCGGCGGTCACGGCCAGCCGCCCGGCATGACAGCGTTACCCGAACAGGTACAGAGAGGTCTTCGGTGCGGGTGAATCCCTTCATGGTGCTGGCCGCGTTCGCGGCCGACTGGAACAGACTGGCGCCCACGCTCGGCCCCGGCGCCCGCGACGCGCTCCGGGACGGACTCACCCGGCTCAGGCAGCTGAACACGGACGAGGCGGCGGTCACGGACCGGGAGTCGGCCGCCGACCGCGCGGTACGGGAGGTCCTCGGCTCGCTCCCGGCGGGCGAGGCCGAGCGGCTCCGCCGCGAGGGCGCGTCGGCCCGGTTCGTCAGCGCGCCCGCGCCGACGGACCCGCTCCACCAGGGGTACAGCGCCTTCGACCTGTGCATGCTGGTGCTCGACGGCAATCCGATGGTCGGCCCCGACCTCGGCCCCATCCGGGACCGGCTCCTCGCCGAGCCCGCCCTGGCCTGGCACGCGGGGGCCGATCCGCTGCTGATCGCCCTCACCGACCGGGACGGGCGGCGCTCCCTGCCGCTGTTCCAGTTCGAGGCGGGCACCATGCCCTGGCGGGTGGTCCTCGATGTCAACACCCTCCTCGGCGCCGACCGCGACCCCTGGGGAGCGGCCGACTGGTGGCTGTCGCGCACCACGTGGTGGGAGGGGACACCGGCCGCCCTCCTCGGCCGTGGCCGGGACGCGGAACTGCGGGGCGCCGCCGAGGCGCTCGTCGCCCTGGACGGGGAGTGAGACACGATGGGTAAACAACCGCCTCCCGCCAGCCTGCCGGACGAGCCGTCCCGTGCCGTACTCCGCGCCGGGACCCCGGTCTACCGGGTCCACGGCAGCGGCCGCGAGCCCACCGCGTACAACACCCGGCTGACCCACCCCTTCTACTACGGTGGACGGTTCGACAGCACTCCGTACGACACGTACGGCTATGTCTACATCGGCTTCAGCGCCGGTGCCGCCCTCTGCGAGGTGCTGCTGCGCTCCCTGCCGTACGAGAGCGACGGGCGGCGGCTCCTGCCGCGCGCCGCGTTCGAGCGCCGCAGCCTCACCTTCCTGCGGTTGACCGAGGACGTCCCCGTGGTGTCGCTGATGTCCGGCACCGATCTCGCGGCGGTCGCCCAGGACACCTGGCTGGTGCACGCCGAAGGCATGGACTACCCCCAGACCCGTGACTGGGGCCACTGGATCCGCCGCTCCACCCAAGGCTGGGCCCAGGGGTTCGTCTGGCCGTCGAAGCGCGAACCGGCCGACCGGGTCGCCGTCCTCTTCGATGACCGGGGCGGACCCGGCGCCCTCGAAGCGGCGGGCCCGGCCTCCGTGGACTTCGGCACCCCGGAGGGCGAGGAGTGGCTCAACGCCGCGCTCGCGCCGTACCGGACCCGTACCGCGCCGCGCGCCGGGGGGTGGTGACCGGTGAGGCAGCCGTACGACCTCCAGGCCCTCATGTACGAACTGGGACAGTCGGCCCAGCAGGGACTGACCGACATCGACGACACCCAACGGGTGACCGCCCTGGTCCTCGACCGGCTCGGCTGCGCCAGCGGGGGCGAGGCGTTCGAACGGCTCTACGCGGACTGGCGGCTGCTGGAGCGGGGCACGGTGATGTCCGGACTGCGGGCCGGGCAGATCCTCTCCATGCTGCCGATGCTCCGCTTCAGCGAGGTCATCAGCGACCCGGTACGGGAGGAGGAACTGCGTGAGGAGGCCCGGCTGCACGGGCCGTCCGACCAGCGCTGGCAGACCGGCGTGACGTTCATGGGCGCCACGTCGGGGATGCAGCACCTGGACGATCCCGCGGAGATGGAGGCGGCGCTCCACCGGATCGAGGAGGCGCTCGCGCGGACGCCCCCGGGTACCCAGGAGACCGCCGTCCTGGAACTCCAGCACGCCGCGCTCCGGCTCCACCTCGCCCAGCTCACCGGCGGCGAGGACGACTACGACTCCGCCGTCGAGGATCTCGCCCGGGTCAGCGCGCTGCCGTTCTGGGATGACTCCCAGCGCGCCCCCCTCGACGCCCAACTGGCCATGTTCCGCTCCCACCAGGCCATCCGGCGTCAGGACGAGCCCGCGCTCACCGAGCAGATCCATGTCATGGAGGCCGCCATCGGCGCGCTCTCCCCCCAGCACATGGACCGGCTCGGACTCCAGTCCCAACTGGACATCGCCCGCTCCCAGCTGGACATCCTGAGCGCACGTCGCACCGGCGAGTGGATCCCCGAGAACGGCGGCGGGACGCCGCTGACGGCCGACGCGATACGGCGGGAGATCGCCGGAATGCCGCGTGAGGCACGGATCGGGCGGCTGGTGGAGTCGGGGATCCTGCTCGGCGGCCGGGCTCAGATGGCCCGGGACTACCCGGGCGCGCTCGGCGCCCTGGGACTGCTGGAGGAGGCCCTGGAGGAACTGGAACCCGATGACGAGCGCTGGCTGCGCGCTGCCTTCACCCTCGGGATGAGCCATATGGGCCTGGCCGTGTTCTCCCTCGCCCCCCGCCAGGACCGCCACGCCCATCTCGACCAGGGCATCGCCTGGATGCGACGGACCAGGCGGCTGGCCCGGGGCCCCGAGCATCCGCTGTGGGGGAACATGACCAAGGCGCTGGCCGACGCCTACCGGGTCCGGGGCGATGTCTCCCACCTCGTCAATCCCCGGGCGAAGGGCCTCAACCACGCCGAGGCGCGACGGCTGGGTCTGGAGGCACTGACGGCGTCCGCGTGGACGGTGCTGCTCCAGTCCGGTACCGCCCATGCCGCCGAGACCGCTCGCTATGCCAGCGAGCGGGCCCTGGAGGTGGCCCGCTGGTGTCTGGCGGACGGTGTGCCCGCCGACGCGGTACGGGCGCTGGACGCCGGGCGCGGACTGACCCTGCACGCGGCGACGGTCGCCACCACCGTGCCCGAGCTGCTGCGCTCCCTGGGCCAGCCCGAGCTCGCCGAGGAGTGGCGGGCGGCCGGGGGCTCGGCCACCGTGGCCGAACCGCGCCCCGACGCGGTACCGGGCCCGGTCGCCGGGCCCGGCAGCAGGCTGCGCCGCCGGGTGCTCCAGACCCTCGCCGCCTCACCCCTGAAGCGACGGCTGTTCAACCCCCCGGCGACCGGGGAGATCGGCGCCGCGCTGACCGCTCTGGGCGCGACCGCGTTCGTCTACCTCCTGCCCGCCGACGACGAGGACCCCCCGGTGCGGGACCGGATGCTCTTCGGGCGTCGCGCGGCACCGGGGACGGCCCTGATCGTCACCGCCGACGGCGCGGCCCGGACGCTGGAACTGCCCGAACTCTCCGTCACCGCGCCCCCGCTGGCGCGGTACCGGGCCCAGGGCGCCCCCGGGCGCGACGCGGGCGGCCCGCTCACCGACACCACCCTCCCCCCGCCGCGGCCGTCCGTCCGGACCGACGCGAGCGCCGCCGCCCTCGACCAGCTCGGTGACTGGGCCGGTACGGTCGCGATGCGGCCCCTGCTGAAGGAGCTGACACCCGGCAGCGGCACGGCACCCACCCTCATCCTCGTCCCCATGGCGGAACTGGGTCTGGTGCCCTGGCACGCCGCCCGGCTGCGACGGCGCGGCGGCCAGGGCGTGTACGCCTGCCAGAAGGCCGATGTGTCCTATCTCCCCTCCGCCCGTCTGCTCTGCGAGATCGCCGCCCGGCCCGCCACCCCGGTCCGCCGCTCCCCCGACCCCCTCATCATCGGCAACCCCACCCGCGACCTCCACCACGCCGGAGAGGAGGCCGAGGCCATCCACCGCGACTTCCACCCCCACGGCCAGCTCCTCGGCCCCGGCACCGCCACCCCCGCCGCCGTCACCGCCTGGCTGCGCACCCAGCACGGCGGACTGCTCCACCTCGCCTGTCACGGCGTCGTCAGCCAGGGCCAGCGCCACAGCTCCTATCTGGCGCTCTCGGGCGGCCGGCTCTCCGCCGAGGAACTCACCGAAGGCGAGGACCGGTTCCACCACCTCGAACTCGTGATCCTCGCCGCCTGCCGCACCCATGTCTCCGGACACGGCCACGACGAGGCGTACAGCCTCGCCACCGCCTTCCTCGTCGCGGGCGCCCGCTCCGTCATCGGCTCCCTGTGGCCCGTCCCCGACGACGCCACCTCCCTGCTGATGTACATGACCCACCACTACCTGAGCCACGGCCGCCACACCCCGGGCGCGGCCCTGCGTCACGCCCAGCTCTGGATGCTGGACGACCACCGCGAGCCGCCGCCCGGGATGCCCCGCCACCTCCAGCGGCGGGTACGGGACATCCGCGGCGACGACCTGACCGCCTGGGCGGGCTTCACCCATCTCGGCTGGTGAGCCGCCGCCGCGCCGCTCAGACCACCTCCGTGTGCAGCAGCACCTGGGCCGTGCCCCAGCGGCCCGGCTCCGGCGCGGGCCCACCGGCGTCACGGCCGTCGGTGGGAGCGGTGAACCGCAGCACTCCGCCGGTACCCGTGGCGCCCCCGCCACGGGACCCGGCGGGCGCGTGCGGGGACCAGGCCGGGAGCCGGAAGGGCGCCAGGTTCAGCTCGTTCTCGGCCACGATGACCTTCAGCCAGTCCCGGGTGAAGGCCCCGCGCACCTGCGGACGGTCCTTCGGCAGGGTGAGCCAGACCGGTTCGCCGCCCCGCGCCGCACCCGCCCGCCCGGCCCCGACGAACTCGCCGTCGAACAGATGCGGCGAGGAGCCGTAGCCATCGGTGAGGTTCAGGAGCACACACCACAGGTCACGCCCCGAGTCGTTGTGGACGCTCACCATCACCTGAGGGGGCCTGCCATCGGGGGTGTAGGAACAGATGGTCTCCCCCTCCGCCGTGTGCCGGATCCGCCCCACCGGGGTCTCCCGGACGGTGACGCGCACCAGCGACGACAGCCAGGGGTCCGGGTTGACCAGGTCCCGGATGTGCTGCCAGCGCGCGATATGCGTCAGACAGTCGGTCACCCGCCGGACGTCCTCGGGCGTCCGCAGCGGCAGCGGCGGCACCGGCTGCCCGCCGCCCCCGGACACCTGGGCGTACCCGCCGTACACGGCGACCTGGAGCGGGGGCCCGTCCCCGTCGGTCGTCAGCAGCGGTTCACCGGCCACGGCCCGGGTGAGCAGCGACACGGCGGGCTCGTCCCCGCTGAGGGCGACCAGAACGGGCGGGAAGGCCAGCGCCGACGGGGCCACCTCGTGGACCGCGCTCCCGCCGGGCGCCCCCGGATCCCAGCCGACCGGCTCCACCAGCGCCGTCTCCGCCCGCAGGGTGTGGACGCTGACCACGCGCGGGGCGGGCCGCGCATCGGCACGCGCGCCCATGTCCCGCGCCGTACCCTCCCGTACGGCCTCCTCGCGCACCGTGAACTCGGCGCCGACCGTACGCAGCCCATGGGCGCGGCCGCAGTTGACCTCCCAGCCCGCCGTGGTGTGCCGCAGCAGGAAGGGCGAGGCGGCCGTGGAGTCACCGCGCAGGAAGCGGCCGTCCTCCGGGCCGCGCAGCTCAGGGTGCTGATAGGGCATCAGGCCGCTGACGCGCTCCTCGACGAGCGCGTGCACCGACCCGTAGGTGGCGGTGGGGCCCAGCCGGCCGAGGGTGGCGAGCACCGCGTGGCTGAAGCAGCCGCGTACCTCTCCGTACACCTCGGTCTCGAACGCGCGCTCCTGGGGACGGCAGGCGGCGAGGAGGACATGGTGGGGCGGGGTGGGTCCCGCGCCGCCGCCGTCGCGGGAACCGTGCGCCGCCTCCGTACCCCACCAGGGCCGCCAGCGCACTCCGCGCGCGGTGGCACCGGGCGCGGTGTCACGGGTCGCGCCGCCCGCGTGGCAGCAGTCGAGGACGGCGACGACATGGGTGCCGCGCGCCGCGATCCGGTCGAGCAGGGCGCCGAGTTCGGTGTCCCGTAACAGCGGCTGGCCACCGGCGCGCAGGCTGTCATGGCAGACAAGGGCCTGGGACCGCCCGGTCGACGCGCGCGGATCGTCGGTCTCCTCCTCGCTGCCGTGCCCGCTGAACCACAGCAGGGCGGTGTCCCCGGGACCGCCCTGGGCCAGGTGCTCCTCGATGCCCGCGCGGACGGCCGCCCGGGTGGCGTCGGCGTCGTACAGCCGCCGGGACCGGACGGGCGTACCGGTGCGGCCGAGCCACTCCTCGGCCGCCCGGACGTCGTTGACACAGCCGCGCAGTGGCTGGCCGGGATAGTCGTCGATGCCCACGAACAGGGCGTACACGGTGTGCATGACGGCGATTCTGGCAGGGCGCGGTGATCGGTGCTGGTCGGAGCCTGGTCGGGACCCGGTCGGGTGTCGGGCGGGATCCGGGAATACCCAACGCGTCGGCCCGCGGACCGGGTTGACTGGACGCACCGACCCGACCCACTCAGGAAGGACATGTGCGTGAGCAACGGGGGACACCGTCCGTATCCGCCGCCCGGGCCACCGAACGGCGGACCGGATCCGCGGCCAGGTCCGTACGGGCCGTACGCGCCACAGCCCGGCCCCTACGGGCCGCCCGCACCGCCACCGGCCGGACCGTACGGCCCCTATGTGCCCAACCCCGGACCGTATGGGCCGCCGGTGCCGCCACCGCCCCCCGGGCCGCCGCCCCACCGCTCCCGCTGGCAGCGGCTGCGTGAGGACGACTGGCCGCCGCTGCGCGTGGTGCTGCGGGGTGGACGGCAGCGGATGAACGGCTGCGGGTGGGCGCTGCTGCTGGTGCCCTGCACCTGGTACCTGGTCGTTCCGATGATGGTGTGCTACGTGATGGCGCGCACCGCGCGCGGCAGGGCACGGCGGGTCTTCCCGCCGTACGGGCATCGGCGGATCACGGACCCCGAGGTGATGCGGGTGCAGCGGATCCGCGCCTGGACCGCCGGGGTGTCGTCGATCCTGCTCCTCGCCCTGTACGGAGGCCCCGGCGCCTTCCAGGAGGCACAGGACCAGTACTGGCAGCGGCTGCTGATCACGCCATGGCTGCTGCTGCTCACGGCGCCCGTGGTGATCGCCGTGGTGTTCCGGATGGCCTCGCCCGAGGCCAAGGCGGCGATGCGGGCACCGCTGCGCCGGGCCGGGCGGTCCGCGGCGACCTACTTCGGCGCGGTCATCGCGCTGCCGCCGCTGACGGTGGGCATGGTGTGGGCCCTCTCGGAGGCGGAGAACAGCGTCGACAGCCCGTTCCTGTTCGCACCGCTCACCCTGGCCCTGCTGACTCCGACGCTCTGGCTGCTCTGCTTCGTGGCGTTCGCCTCGGCCCCCGCCGTCCAGGGCGCCTTCAACGCGGCCGAGGCGCACGCGGCGCTGCCCGCGCTGCTCACCGCCGTTCTGGTGTGGGAACTCACCCTCGTCGGTCTGGTGACGGGCGGGCTGCCGCCGGGGCCACCGCTGCTGCAAGCGGCCGCCCTGGTGGGTGGGCCGCTCTCGGTGACGGCGGTCGCGTGGTGGGAGATCGACCGGCTCCGTACCCGTCATGGGGTGCGGCTGCGCGGCTGATGACCGGGGGAACGGGGG
>NZ_JBHVHF010000186.1:0-16451 GCF_042800315.1 Streptomyces sp. NPDC057638 | reverse complement strand
GGACCGATCCAGATCAGCCCCGCGTCCAGCACCGCCTGCGCGAACTCCGCGTTCTCCGAAAGGAACCCGTACCCCGGATGCACCGCGTCCGCGCCCGCGTCCTTCGCCGCCTGGAGCACCTTGGCCATGTCCAGATAGCTGGTGGCCGGGGTGTCCCCACCGAGCGCGAACGCCTCGTCGGCGGCACGGACATGCAGGGCGTCCCGGTCCGGGTCCGCGTAGACGGCCACGCTCGCGATGCCGGCATCCCGGCACGCGCGGGCGACGCGGACAGCGATTTCGCCACGGTTGGCGATGAGCACCTTGCGCACGATGGCTCCCTCCTGGAAACAAGCTGAGTTTAGGGACTGCCGACACGGCCCATCGAGCCGTCCGCAGTGGTGAGCTTGCCCACACGGAGAGTGATTCCTGGCTCGCGCAACTAGTGAAATCCCTTGTCGCACCACGGTACGGCGGGCTCCCCCCTCGCACAGTAGCCCTGTTGTGTGGCGCGGGTCTCTGTCCGGGGGCCCTGCGGCGTGACGTGTTTCTTTGTGGGGTCCCTACGAATGGCGGAATGATTCTTTGCGACCCCCCTCGCCGTGTGCCGCGCGCGTCGCCCCCGCCGTGTTCCGGTGGCCGGGGTGTTCTCCCAGAGACAGGGGGGACGGGGGTGACGGTAGGGGTGGTGCCGGGGCGTGGGGCGGCCCCGTCGGGGACCCAGCGTGTCGCCGTCGGGACCGAACGTGCCGGTGCCAGGTCTCTCAGGTCGGTCCGGTCCGCCGGGCCTGCCGGGCCTGTTGGGCCCGCCGGTCGGTCGGGTCCGTCAGGTCCAGAGGGTGGTGATGGGGTGGCCCAGTTCGGCGAGCAGGCGGCGCAGCAGGGGGAGCGAGAGCCCGATCACATTGCCGTGGTCGCCCTCGATGCGCTCGATGAACGGCGCCGACCGCCCGTCCAGGGTGAAGGCGCCCGCCACGTGCAGCGGCTCCCCGCTCGCCACGTACGCGGCGATCTCCTCGTCCGTCGGCTCGCCGAAGTGGACCGTGGTCGACGCCGTCCGCGATGCCTGGCGGCCCGTCGCGGTGTCGATGACGCAGTGGCCCGTCCGGAGCACTCCGGCCCGGCCCCGCATCGCCTTCCAGCGCGCGGTGGCCTCCTCCGCGTCGGCGGGCTTGCCCAGCGCCTCTCCGTCCAGCTCCAGCACCGAGTCGCAGCCGATGACCAGTGACCCCGCCGCCTCCGGCCGCGCGGCGACGGCGGCGGCCTTGGCCTCGGCGAGCACCAGGGCGAGCGCGGCGGGCGAGTCGGCGGTCAGCGCGTCCTCGTCGACCCCGCTGACGATCACATGGGGCGCGAGCCCCGCCTGTCGCAGCAGGTTGAGCCGGGCGGGTGAGGCGGAACCGAGGACGAGGCGCGGGGTGTGGGCGGTCATGCGGCCATCGTAGGCGGGGCTGTGGCGGCGGGGCGCGGGCCGCGGGCGGCCGTGGCGCGGCCGTACGGGAGCGCCGGGCCGGGCTGTTCGTACCCGCCGGGCGGGAGCGGGATCAGCGCAGGCCGACCATCAGCATGGCGACCAGCATGGCCAGTGCGAGGAGCAGGCCCGCGCGGCGCAGCATCGCCTGCGTCTCCCGCAGTTCCTCGGGTGGCTCGTTCTTCGGGTCGGACCACAGCATGGTTCCGATGGTGGAGCGGTCCGGCGCGGCGGCGCCTGAGTACGGGTACTCAAATGTGCGATTCCCCGCCGTGTCCACGGCTGACGGGGTCCGGCGCTTTCTGATCAACCGTTTATGGGATGTGATTTCTTATGGAGGGAAATTGACTGACTAAAATCCGATAATTTTATCTGGCATATACCGCTGGACTATCCAAAAGGTCGGGAGTAATTTGCTCATCCTCTCCGCATCATCCCCATTCGGGGATGGAGAAGCCGTTTCACGGATCGACAGGGGGATCAGCGCATGGGCGTACGGAACGCCGGGCGGGTCACGGTCATCGGTGCGGTCGGTGCCGCGCTCTTAGCGGCGTCGGCGGCCGTCGTCCTCGCCGCCGACCCGCCGGTCAACCGCAGGATCAGCAACGGCCGGGAGGGATGGGAGTCCCCCCGCTGGTCGGACGAGCGCTACTCCAAGCTCTCGTTCCAGGGCTGTGCGACCACCTCGCTGGCGGGACGGCCGAAGAGCGTCACCGTCCGGTACCACAAGGACCGCGACTGGCTGCCCGATCCGCAGTACGGCAGCCGCACCTTCACCCAGTGCTTCGACACACCCGGTTCGGTGAGCGTCGGCGAGTGGCGCGACCTGCCCCGCCAGCACGGTTACTACGTCCGTATCGAGGACATCAACCAGAGCGCCCACAACACCATCGACGTCGCGCGCTACTCGGTCGACACGACCGCGGCGGAATGACGTTCCGTACCCTGCTGCGCGTCAGCGCGGCCGTGCGCGTGCTGCCCTTCGCGGTCGCCCTGGTGCTCTTCTACCACCACGCCAACGCGTACACGGACGACGGCCTCGGCCACGCCCCCACCGTCGTCTCCGAGGCTCTCGGCTCGATCTACGGATACGCCTACGCCATCGCCGCCGGGCTCGGCGCCTGGGAGAGCGGACGGCTGCGGCAGGACGGGCTGTGGGGGCTGGGCCCCGGGCGGTCCCGGTTCACCATCGCCGCGGCCGCCCTCGCGCCGGGCGTGGCACTGACCTGGCTGATGCTGCTGCTGCCCGTGGCGCTCGCGCTCGCCGACGACGGCACCGCCCCCACCGCCGGAAGCCTGCCACCGCTGCTGATGGCCCTGGTGCTCTGCGCCGCCCACGCCAGCATCGGCTTCGGCGTGGGGCTGCGGTTCCAGCGGCTCGTCGCCGCTCCCGTGCTCTGTGTGGCCGTGCTGGTCCTGGTGGCCTTCTCCTGGTCGGTGGAGCCGATGTGGCTGCGCCATCTCTTCGGCCAGTACCCGACCACCCTGGTCTTCGGGGAGCGCGCCAGCCTGCTCTCCCTGCTGCCGCATCTGCTGGTCGCCGGGGGCGTCGCGGTCGGCGGCTGGCTGCTGTGGCTGCCGCTGCGCCCCGCCGTGGTGCGGGGCGCGCTGGCGCTCGCCGTCGCCGGGGGCGCCGTCGCCGGAGCCTGGGGGACCGCGCGGGGCTGGGACTACAACCCGCCGCTCGTGGTCGGCGCCGCGCCGGAGCGCTGTACGGGCGGCACACCGAGGGTCTGTATGCCCACGGCGACCGCGCACCGGCTCGCCTCCGTCCGCGCCGACCTGGTCTCCGTACTCGCCGACTTCCGCGCGGCCGGGGTGGCCTACGCGCCGGGACTGGTCACCGACACCCTCAACGACGGCCGGTACACCCCGCGCTCCACCGCCGCCCGCTGGCGGCTGCCGCTCTCCACGCTCGCCGAACGGCCCCACGCCCGCTACCGGCTGGCGCTCGCCTCGGTCCGCTTCTCCTGCCCCCACCCCGACCCGGCCGCCCGGCGCGCCGTGCAGGCATGGGTGGCCCGGGTGACCGGGGAGGAGCCCGCCTACCACGCGCTCGGCGCCCGCCGCGCCGCGCGGGAGCTGGCCAGGATCGAGGCGCTGCCGGGAGCGGACCGAGGCGGCTGGCTGCCCCGGACGCTGGCCACCGGCTGCGGAAAGGGCGGGTGAGCGCCGGTGCTGTGGTGGCTGCGGGTGCGGCGCGGACCGGTGCTGCTCCCGCCCGCGCTCGCCGTCTTCCTCGGCTATGTCCTGCTCGTACGGAACGAGACGGTCGCGCTCCCGTCGCTCATCGGCGGCGGGGCGGAGGTGGTCCTGCTCGCCTTCGCCCCCATCCCGGTGACCTCCGCGCTGATGGCCGCGCTCGACACGCGGCTCGACGCGGCGGAGGAGTCCGGCATCCGGCCCGTCGCCGCCCTCGACGCCGCCCTGGCGCTGGCGGTCACCGCCGCCGCCACCCTGCTGGGGCTGCTCGCCGCCTGGCTGCTGGACCAGCCCGGGGCCCTCGCGGCGGGCCGTGACACCGCCTTCCTGGCCGGGCTGATGCTCTGTCTGCGCCCGCTGGCGGGCGCCCACGCGGTCCTCGCCCCCGTCGGCTGGCTGATGCTGTCGGTCCTCGCCGGGACCCGCGCCGGGGGCGAACCCCACCCCTGGACCGTCGTCCGGCAGCCGCCGGACTCCTGGACCGCCGCCCTGACCTCGGCGCTCGTCCTGATCGCGGGCACCACGGCCGTCGCCGCCCTGGCCCAGCGGAGAGGGACAAGGAGAGAGAGATGACCCTCCGTTTCGATTCCTGCTCCTACCGCTACGGGCGCCGCCCGCCGGTCCTGGACGGTCTCAGCTATGAACTGCCGCCCGGCCTCACCCTGCTGCTGGGGCCCAACGGCGCCGGGAAGTCCACCCTTCTCGCGCTGGCCGCCGCCGTCCGCCGTACCGCCTCCGGCACCATCACCCTCGGACGGCTCACCGCGCCCAGCCGGGCCTACCGCCGGGCCGTCGCCTGGATGCCGCAGACCATCGTCCCCGCGCCCGCGCTGACGGTCCGTGAGTACGTGGCGTACGTGGGCTGGCTCAAGGGCATGAACCGGCGCGACGCCTGGGACCGTGCCGCCGGTGCCCTGGACCGGGTCGACCTCGGGGACCGGGCCGGGGTGCGCACCGGGCGGCTCTCCGGGGGTCAGCTACGACGGCTGGGGGTGGCGTCAGCGCTGGTCCACGGGGCGCGGGTGCTGCTGCTCGACGAGCCGACGGCGGGGATGGACCCCTGGCAGCGCCGGGTGTTCCGGGACGCGCTGGGCGGACTCTCGGGCGAGGTGCGGATCCTGATGTCCACCCATGACACCGGTGATCTGGCGGAGGAGGCGGACCATGTGACCGTGCTGGTGGAGGGACGGATCCGGCACGCGGGCGACGTACGGTCCTTCCTGGCCCACAGCCGCCCGGGCACGCCCCCGGCCCGCGCCGCCGAATCCGCCTACACCGCCTTCCTGACCAGCACGGGCTAGCCCGGTCAGGAGGGCCAGAAGGTGCGGGACCAGGCCCGGGGGCCCGGGGTCGGCCGGGGGGCGCGGGCGATCCGGGAGGGGTCGGACCAGGAGCTGGGCGATGGCGCGGCCGCGAGGTCGGCGGCGGGGTCCGCGGCCGCCGCGCCCGCCCGCGCCCGGACCACCGCGAGCGCGGCCGCCAGTTCCTCCGGGGTGGGATTGCCCCGTACGACCCTGATCATCATCTGTGTTCCTCCGCCGTCATCGGGATCGGTCCTGGAAGGGGTCCGGGCGTCCTAGAGCGGGATGTTGCCGTGCTTCTTCGGCGGCAGGCTCTCCCGCTTGGTGCGCAGCTGGCGCAGTCCGCGGACCACCTGGGCCCGGGTCTGTGACGGCATGATCACCGCGTCGACATAGCCGCGTTCGGCCGCCGTGTAGGGGTTGAGCAGGGCGTCCTCGTACTCCTGGATCAGCCGCGCCCGTACCGCCTCCCGCTCCTCGGCGCCCTGGGATTCCTCGGCCTCGGCGATCGTGCGGCGGTGGAGGATGTTCACCGCGCCCTGGGCGCCCATGACGGCGATCTGGGCGGTCGGCCAGGCGAGGTTGAGATCGGCGCCCAGGTGCTTGGAGCCCATCACGTCGTACGCGCCGCCGAACGCCTTGCGGGTGATGACGGTGATCAGCGGGACCGTGGCCTCCGCGTAGGCGTAGATCAGTTTGGCGCCCCGGCGGATGATCCCGCCGTACTCCTGGTCCACGCCCGGCAGGAAGCCGGGCACGTCGACGAAGGTCAGCACCGGGATGTTGAAGGCGTCGCAGGTGCGGACGAACCGGGCTGCCTTCTCGGAGGCGTTGATGTCCAGACACCCGGCGAACTGCATCGGCTGATTGGCCACCACCCCGACCGGATGGCCCTCCACCCGTCCGAAGCCGGTGACGATGTTCGGCGCGAACAGCGCCTGGGTCTCCAGGAACTCGCCCTCGTCCAGGATGTGCTCGATGACCGTGTGCATGTCGTACGGCTGGTTGGCGCTGTCCGGGATCAGCGTGTCCAGTTCGATGTCCTCCGCCGTGGGGTGGAGGTCGGCGGGCTCCGGGAAGGCGGGCGGCTCGGTGAGGTTGTTCGACGGGAGGTAGGCCAGCAGCGACTTCACATAGTCGACGGCGTCCTTCTCGTCCGCCGCCATGTGGTGCGCCACACCGGAGGTGGTGTTGTGGGTGCGGGCGCCGCCGAGCGCCTCGAAGCCGACGTCCTCGCCGGTCACCGTCTTGATGACATCGGGTCCCGTGATGAACATATGGGAGGTCTGGTCCACCATCACCGTGAAGTCGGTGATCGCGGGGGAGTAGACCGCGCCGCCCGCGCACGGGCCCACCACCAGGGAGATCTGCGGGATCACCCCGGAGGCATGGGTGTTGCGGCGGAAGATCTCCCCGTACATCCCGAGCGCGCTGACGCCCTCCTGGATCCGCGCGCCGCCGGAGTCGTTGATGCCGATGACCGGGCAGCCGGTCTTCAGCGCGAAGTCCATCACCTTGATGATCTTCTGCCCGTAGACCTCGCCCAGGGCGCCGCCGAAGACCGTGAAGTCCTGGGAGAAGACGGCGACCGGGCGGCCGTCGACCGTGCCGTAGCCGGTGACCACGCCATCGCCGTACGGACGCGTCCGGTCCAGGCCGAAGCTGGTGGACCGGTGGCGGGCCAGCTCGTCCAGTTCGGTGAACGAGTCCGGGTCCAGCAGCAGCTCGATCCGCTCCCGCGCCGTCAGCTTCCCCTTGGCGTGCTGCTTCTCCACCGCGCGCGCGGAACCGGCGTGGGTGGCCTCCTCCACACGGCGCCGGAGGTCCGCGAGCTTGCCCGCGGTGGTGTGGATGTCGTTCAGTTCCGGCTCGGACATCGGGTGTGCGGCTCCCCTGGGCTCTCAGCCGCCGACGGCGGCGGCTGTCGGGTGGATCTCGCGGGTGGGTGGTCGTACCGGTGGATCTCGGGGACGGGTGGTCTTGGCCGGTGGATCTCGCGGGCGGTCGGAGTGCGCTGGCGGGGGCGGCGGATGGCCCCGGGCCGCGCTGGCGGCGGCGCTGAGCTGGTGCTCCGTCACCACGGTGGGCGGTGGCGCCCGTCGTGGGGCGCGCTACTGGGTCGTAGCGTATCGGCGCCGATACCGTTCGGCAGTGCGGCGTTTACCACACCTAACCTGGCTTGCATGACGCCACCGAACACCCCCGGCAACACGCCCCCGGCCACCCCCGGCGGCCGCTGGAACGATCTGGACCGGCCGCCGCTCAACGAGCGGGCGCTGCGCCGCGCCCTGCTGACCCCCGGGTCGCTGTGGTCCTCCCTCGACGTGGTCACCTCCACGGGATCCACCAACACTGATCTGGCGGCTCTGGCAGCCCGCGCCACGGACACCCCCGAAGGCGCGGTGCTGGTCGCCGAGGAGCAGACCGCCGGGCGTGGACGGCTCGACCGGGCCTGGACCGCGCCGCCGCGCTCGGGCCTCTTCCTCTCCGTACTGCTGCGGCCGGGGCCCGGGGTCCCGGCCGAGCGCTGGGGCTGGCTCCCGCTGCTCGCCGGGGTCGCCGTGGCGACCGGACTCAGCCGCGCCGCCGGGGTGGACATGTCCCTCAAATGGCCCAATGACCTGCTGGTGACCGTGGACGGAGAGGAGCGCAAGACCGGGGGCATCCTCGCCGAGCGGGCCGGGGACGGCTCCGTCGTCCTCGGGATGGGCGTCAATGTGACCCTGCGCGCCACCGAACTGCCCGTCCCCACGGCGGGCTCGCTCGCCCTCGCCAACGCCGTCTGCACCGACCGCGATCCCCTGCTGCGGGCCGTGCTGCGCTCCCTGGAGGACTGGTACGGGCGGTGGCGGGCGGCCGCGGGCGATCCCGCCGCCTCCGGTGTCCAGGCGGCGTACGCGGCGGGCTGCGCCACCCTCGGCCGTACGGTCCGCGCGGAGCTGCCCGGGGACCGCTCGCTGACCGGCGAGGCGGTGGCACTGGACGGTGAGGGACGGCTGGTGCTGCGGACGGCGACGGGACGGCGGGAGGCGGTGGGCGCGGGGGACGTGGTGCATCTCCGGGGGACGGGGTGACCCTGAGCGCCGGACGCCGGGCGCCGGGCCGCGCGCGGGGGCGGTCGTGGCGGGTACGGGGGCGGACGGCGTGACGGCGGGCCGGGGAGAGGTGGGCTGGTGGGGCCGCCCGGAGGGCCGAGGAGTGGCAGGTGAACCGGGTGGCCGACCGGGACGTGAGCTAGGGCACACCTGCCGTATCGTTGAGGCGATCGTGCGAGAGATCGGCAGGACAGTGCGCAGGGAACGGGCAGGAGGCGGGCGGTGACCGTCGACGACACCAGGTCCGGCGCTCCGGGGTCGTCCGGCGCCAGGGCGGCGGACGGCGCCGGGGGCGCGGGGGCCTTGGCGGGGCCCGCCGTCCGGCGTTCCGGGGTCCTCGGCGACGCCGGGGCCGCTGGCCATTCCCAGCCTGCTGGCCGTTCTCAGGACTCAGGGGACTCAGGGGGCTCTGTGGGTTCGGGTGGCTCGGGGACGGCCGGTGGGACCGGGGCGCCGGGGGGTTCCCCGGGGCCGGGGGACACCAGCGGTGCGGCGGGTGCGCTGGGCGCCGCCGGTGCCGGTTCGGCTGGTTCAGGTGCCGCCGGTGCTGGTTCCGCCGGTTCCGGGGCTGCCGCTGGTTCGGCCGGTGCCTCCCGTCCGGCGGGGGCGCCGGGGTCGTCGCGCGGCTCCGCCTCCGTACACCCCACGCCCCACCACGATGTCGACCACACGGCCGAGCCCACCGACGACCCTCTCGCCATCCGGCTGGAACAGCTCATCCTCGGGGCGGAGCGCCGCTACACCCCCTTCCAGGCGGCCCGTACCGCCGGGGTCTCCATGGAGCTGGCCTCCCGCTTCTGGCGCGCGATGGGATTCGCCGACATCGGCCAGGCGAAGGCGCTGACCGAGGCCGATGTGCTCGCGCTGCGGCGGCTCGCCGGTCTGGTCGAGGCGGGGCTGCTGAGCGAGCCCATGGCCATCCAGGTGGCGCGGTCGACCGGTCAGACCACCGCCCGGCTGGCGGAGTGGCAGATCGACTCCTTCCTGGAGGGCCTCACCGAGCCGCCCGAGCCCGGGATGACCCGGACCGAGGTCACCTATCCGCTGGTGGAGCTGCTCCTGCCGGAGCTGGAGGAGTTCCTGGTGTACGTGTGGCGGCGGCAGCTGGCCGCCGCCACCGGGCGGGTCGTCCAGGCCGCCGACGACGAGGAGATGGTGGACCGCCGTCTCGCGGTGGGATTCGCCGATCTCGTCGGCTTCACCCGGCTCACCCGCCGGCTGGAGGAGGAGGAGCTGGGCGAACTCGTCGAGGCGTTCGAGACCACGGCCGCCGACCTGGTGGCCGCGCACGGCGGCCGGCTGATCAAGACCCTCGGCGACGAGGTCCTCTACGCGGCGGACGACGCCCGTACGGCGGCGGAGATCGCGCTCCGGCTGATCGACACCATGAACCAGGACGACGCCATGCCCGCGCTGCGGGTCGGCATCGCCTTCGGTACGGTCACGACGCGCATGGGCGATGTGTTCGGGACGACGGTGAACCTCGCGAGCAGGCTGACCTCGATAGCCCCGAAGGACGCGGTACTGGTGGACGGGGCGTTCGCGCTGGAGCTGATCCGGACCGGGGACGCGCCCAAGTCGGAGACCCAGGCCGCTGAGGAGCTGGTGGCGGCGGAGAAGGAGGGGACGACCCCACCGCCGTACCGTTTCGCCCTCCAGCCGATGTGGCAGCGGCCGGTACGCGGGCTGGGGCTGGTCGAGCCCTGGCTGCTCTCCCGGCGCCCCTGACCGCCCGTCCGGGGCTGACCGGCGGGAACGGCCGGAAACCGCCACGGGGTGGGACGGGGCGAACCGCCGCTCCCGGGGAACGACCGGAACCGCCGTCCCCGCGGCGGCGCGCGGCCGGGTGCCTATGATCCGGTGAACCGTCGTTAACCGGGAGGGTGTCCTATGTCCGAGTCCGAGCAGCGCTACGGCGACTTCGTCCTCGTCCGCCCCCGCCAGCACGTCGCCGAGATCATCCTCGACCGCCCCCGCGCCATGAACGCCGTCTCCACCGCCATGGCCCGTTCCATCGCCGAGGCCTGTGCCGCCGTCGCCGTCGACCCGGACATCCGGGTCGCGGTGGTGACCTCCTCCCATGACCGCGCCTTCTGCGTCGGCGCCGATCTGAAGGAGCGCAACGCCTTCACGGACGCGGAGTTGGTGCGCCAGCGGCCGACCGCGCGGTCCGCCTACACCGGGGTGCTCGAGCTGCCGATGCCGACCATCGCCGCCGTCCACGGCTTCGCCCTCGGCGGGGGTTTCGAGCTGGCGCTGGCCTGCGATGTGATCGTCGCCGACGCGACCGCCGTGGTCGGACTGCCGGAGGTCACCGTCGGGGTGATCCCCGGTGGCGGCGGCACCCAGCTGCTGCCGCGCCGGGTGGGCGCCGCCCGTGCCGCCGAGCTGATCTACACCGGCCGCCGGGTCAAGGCGGTGGAGGCCCGGGAGTTGGGTCTGGTCGACCAGCTCGCCGAGGACGCCAGGACCGGGGCGTTCGCCCTCGCCGACCGGATCGCGGCGAACTCGCCCGTGGGGCTGCGGGCCGCGAAACGGGCGATGCGGCTGGGGCAGGGGCTGGATCTGCGGGCCGGGCTTGAGGTCGAGGACGCGGCCTGGCGCTCGGTGGCGTTCTCCGGGGACCGGGCGGAGGGGGTGGCGGCCTTCAACGAGAAGCGGACGCCCCAGTGGCCGGGGGAGTGAGCCGAGTCCCGGGGCTGCCCGCCCTCCTCGGGTGACCGTGTGTCGTACGGGGTGGGTGCGGCGGCCAGGCCGGGCGGGGCCGGGCGGAATCCCGGATTCCCGCCGCGTTCCCAGGTTGGGGCGCACTTCAACCGATCAAATCCGGCCAAACCTCCCTAAGCTGGGGTGATGGCTGAGGATCGACGGTTGCGAGCCGTAGTGGCACTGGCGCAGGCGATGGCCGCCGCACAGACCCCGCGTGAGGTCTGGCTGGCGGCGGCGCGGGGCGCGAAAACGGCCCTCGGCGGCACCTTCGCGGCCCTGTCGGTGTGGGAGCGTGAGCTGGGACGGCTGAAGGTGCTGGTGAACGCCGGTGAACGGGCTCCGGGCGAGGAGGAGTTCCCGGAGTCGGAGACCTATCCGGTCAACCGCTTCCCGGAGATCACGGAGTTCCTCCATGAGCGCTGGGCGGGCGGCGGCGGCCCGGACGCCTGGGTCGAGTCGGTCGACGGTCCACCGCGAGGTTCGCCGGCCCACGGGGACCCGGGCGCGGCGCTGCCATCGGGTGTCCTGTCCCCGGGGGGTCCGGTCGGCCCGCCATCGGGTGCCCCGGGGGGTCCGGTCGCTCCGCCGCCGGGTGTCGCGCCGGGTGCCCCGGGGGATCCCGGCGCCGCGCCGCCGTCCGGCGCTCCGGCCTCGGCGGGTCCGCCGGCCACCCCGCCGCCGGGTGAGGGCGTCACTCCGCCGCGCGCCACCCCGCCGCCGAGGGAGCGCGCCACCCCGCCCCTGCCGGAGCCGGGTGTCTCCACCCCGCCCGGTGCCCCGGCCGACGGGAACACCGCCCCTGGGCCGCCGCCCCCGGGTGCCGCCGCCGGGGGAGAGCCCCCGCCCCCGGCGCGGCGGCCGGTCCCCACCGCCGCGCCGCGCGGCTACCGCCACCCCTCCACCCCCAGCGACGCCCGGGTCGCCGCCCTCCGCCGCCGTGGGCGCGGCTGCTGTGTCGTCGCGCCGGTCGTGCTGCACGGCCGGGCCTGGGGCGAGCTGTATGTGGCCCGGCCCGTCGGCGCCCCCGTCTTCGACCGGGACGACGCCGACTTCGCCTCCGTCCTCGCCTCGGTCGTCGCCTCCGGCATCGCCCAGACGGAGCGTCTGGAGGAGGTGCGGCGGCTCGCCTTCACCGACCCCCTGACCGGTCTCGCCAACCGCCGTGCCGTCGACGCCCGGCTCGACGAGGCCCTGGAGCGCCACCGCGCGGACGGTTCCGTCGTCAGCCTGGTGGTCTGCGACCTCAACGGGCTCAAGCGGGTCAACGACACCCTCGGCCATGCCGTCGGCGACCGTCTGCTGGAGCGCTTCGGCTCGGTTCTCTCCCTCTGCGGGGCGATACTCCCGGGCGCGCTCGCCGCCCGGCTCGGCGGTGACGAGTTCTGTCTGGTCTCGATCGGGCCCGGCGCCGACGAGGTGGTCCGGGTCGCGGAGGAACTCTGTGTCCGGGCCGCCGGTCTGACCCCGGGTGAGGGTGTGGCCTGCGGTGTCGCCTCCACCGGTGACCCGATCGGGCAGGTGCGCTCGGCCCGCCGTCTCTTCCGGCTGGCCGACGCGGCCCAGTACCGGGCGAAGGCGGCCCGTTCGCCCGGCCCGGTGGTCGCGGGCCGCGACGGCGCGGTGCTGCGCCTGGTGGACGCCCCGCCGCACTCCCCGGATCAGGAGCGCCGCGCCTTCCGTGGGATGACGGCCGACGACGACTCGTGGAGTGAGCCATAGCGACCCACCGTGTGACACCTCGCGCCCCGCGTGACGGCCCGCCGCCCGCTGTGAACGCCCGTGTGACGGCCCGCCGCCCGCTGTGAACGCCCGTGTGGCGCCCACCGCCCGCTGTGAACGCCCGTCTCGTGTGGCGCCCGCCGCCCGCCGTCACGTGCCGCCCGCCCGGTGTGACGCGGCGCGAGGCCGGAGGCCCGGAGGCGGTACGAGGGCCCGCCGCGCCACCAGGGCCCTCCCCGCCGAGGGCGCCCATCCGCCCCGTACCCGTACCGCACTCCCGGTCGCGCGCCCGGTAACGCGCCACCCATGCCGTCATGGGCGGCCCACCGGGTAAGGGGCCAGCCCAGTGGCCACCAGTGACTTCCCGTAATTCAGTACGTACGCTGCTGAATATGAGTATGCGAACAGTCGTGGTAGGGACGTCCGGCACCACTGTCGACGACGTCATCGCCGTCGCCCGCGACGGCGCCCGGGTCGAGCTGTCCGCCGCCGCGCTCGACGCGCTCGCCACCGCGCGGGCGCTCGTGGACGAGCTCGCGGCCAAGCCGGATCCCGTCTACGGGGTCTCCACCGGGTTCGGGGCGCTCGCGACCCGTTCCATCGGCCAGGACCTGCGCGGACTGCTCCAGCGGAACATCGTGCGCTCCCACGCGGCCGGGATGGGCCCCCGGGTGGAGCGCGAGGTGGTGCGGGCGCTGATGTTCCTGCGGCTGAAGACGGTCTGCTCGGGGCATACAGGGGTACGCCCCGGGGTCGCGCGGACCATGGCGGACCTGCTGAACGCGGGGATCACGCCCGTGGTGCACGAGTACGGCTCCCTCGGCTGTTCCGGCGATCTCGCCCCGCTCTCCCACTGCGCCCTCACCCTGCTCGGCGAGGGCGAGGCCGAAGGCCCCGACGGGCGGCTCCGGCCCGCCGCCGACCTGCTGGCCGAGCACGGCATCGCCCCCGTGGAACTCCGGGAGAAGGAGGGGCTCGCGCTGCTCAACGGCACCGACGGCATGCTCGGCATGCTGGTCATGGCCATCGCCGACCTCCAGCGGCTCTACACCTCCGCCGACATCACCGCCGCGCTCACGCTCGAAGCGCTGCTGGGCACCGACTCCGTCCTCGCCCCCGAACTGCACGCCATCCGCCCCCACCCCGGCCAGGCCGTGGCCGCCGCCAATATGCGGGCCGTACTCAAGGGCTCCGGCCTCACCGGTCACTACCAGCAGGACGAGGCCCCCCGGGTGCAGGACGCCTACTCGGTGCGGTGCGCCCCCCAGGTCGCCGGGGCGGGCCGGGACACCCTCGCCCACGCCCGGCTGGTCGCCGAGCGCGAACTGGCCGCCGCCGTCGACAACCCCGTGGTCCTCCCGGCCGAGCGGCGGGTGGAGTCCAACGGCAACTTCCACGGCGCGCCGGTCGCCTACGTCCTCGACTTCCTCGCCATCGCCGCCGCCGATCTGGCCTCCATCGCCGAGCGCCGCACCGACCGGCTGCTGGACAAGCACCGCAGCCACGGTCTGCCGCCGTTCCTCGCCGAGGACCCGGGCGTCGACTCGGGGCTGATGATCGCTCAGTACACCCAGGCGGCCCTGGTCAGCGAGATGAAGCGACTGGCGGTCCCGGCCTCCGTCGACTCCATCCCCTCCTCCGCCATGCAGGAGGACCATGTCTCGATGGGCTGGTCGGCCGCGCGCAAGCTGCGCACCGCCGTCGGCGCCCTGGCCAGGGTCCTGGCCGTCGAGCTGTATACCGCGACCCGCGCCCTCGAACTCCGCGAGGGACTCACCCCCGCCCCCGCCTCCCTCGCCGCCGTCGCGGCGCTGCGCGCGACCGGGGTACGCGGACCGGGGCCGGATCGTTTCCTCGCCCCGGAGCTGGAGGCGGTGGACTCCTTCGTCCGCTCGGGTGCCCTCCTTGACGCCGTGGAACCCCTCACGGGCCCCCTCGGCTGACCGTCCCGAGGGCGGGTGCGGGGACGGTCGGCGACGGTCAGCGGATATTCCTTTGACTTTCCTTTGCCGATCCTTTGTGATCTGTCAGCGGGAATGCGCGAGGGCGTTCACGGAGAAACCTACGGGGATGTCAAGAGACGTCGGTGAACGCCGGTGAACGCCGGTAAGCGCCGCGGGACGTGCGCGGGAGTACGGAGTTGACGGGCCGGGTAGCCGGAATGACCGGAGCGGGGGCGTGGCGGACCGGGTCAGGGGCGTACCGGAATGCGCTCGCGTACCGCGTAGGCCACGAAGGCGACCCCGAGCGCGAAGAAGGCCATCGCGCCGATCGCATACGGTGTGGAGCCGACCGTTCTGGCTTCGCGCGCGGCGGTGATGGCGGGGCTGTCCCGGGCGCTGGTGCGCTCGGTGGTGGCGTCAGCTGACGGCACGAGCCACAGGGCACAGAGGAGGATCCCTGCGACGATGGCGGTCAGAAGCGGTCGACGCGCGACGGACACGGGCACGATCTCCCTTGATGCAGCCGTGAGTTGGGTGGGGGCGCGGCCTCGACGGGCGCGCGGCGCCGATGGTAGTGAACGGGTGTGGGTACGGGAAAACCGGGCCGACGGTTGAGCGGCCCGCGCGGTTCCGTGGAGTGGCGTTGCCCACATCCGCCGGGCAAAAGGAACCGCGTAGCCCGAAATGCGTGTTGAAGTAAGTAGTTCCGCAGGGGAAATCGGCGACGATGGAGAAGCGTGTGATGACGGACAGCAAGCGGCGCAGGGGCCTCGCGGTCGCCTCCGCCGTGCTCGGCGGGGTGCTCGTACTGTCGGCGTGCAGCGGTGACGGTGACAAGGGTGGCGACGCCGAGGGCTCGAAGAACTCACAGGCGCAGGTCGACGCCGCCGCGGCCAAGAAGGTCTCCGAGGCCCGAATAGCCGTCGTCGCGAAGAACGGCTCCACCAGCGCCAGTATCAACAACGGTGCCCATGTCACCGTGACCGGCGGCGAACTCGTCCAGGTCACTCTGACCACCGCCGAGGGCAAGCCGGTCAAGGGCACCATGGGCCAGGGCAACAAGACCTGGAAGCCGGACGACCAGCTGGAGCGGTCCACCTCGTACAAGCTCGCGGTCACGGCGAAGGACTCCCGGGGGCTGACCGCCCACGAGAACTCCTCCTTCACCACGGTCTCGCCGTCGAAGAGCTTCATCGGCAACTTCACGCCCGAGGACGGTTCCACCGTCGGCGTCGGAATGCCCGTCTCCATCAACTTCAACAAGCCGATCACCAACCGCAAGGCCGTGCAGTCCGGGATCGCCGTGACCTCGACCGGCGGCCAGGAGATCGTCGGCCACTGGTTCAACTCGCAGCGGCTGGACTTCCGTCCCCAGGAGTACTGGAAGGCGGACACCACCGTCACGCTGAAGCTGGCGCTGGACGGGGTCGAGGGCTCCAACGGCGTCTTCGGCGTCCAGCAGAAGACCGTCACCTTCAAGGTCGGCCGTAACCAGGTCTCCACCGTCGACGCCCGTTCCAAGCAGATGACGATCAAGCGGAACGGTCAGACGATCAAGACCATCCCGATCTCCGCGGGCGCCACCGCCACCCCGACCTACAACGGTCAGATGGTGATCTCCGAGAAGTACAAGGAGACCCGGATGAACGGCGCCACGGTCGGCTTCACCGACTCGGACGGCAAGGGCGAGTACGACATCAAGGACGTGCCGCACGCCATGCGCCTGTCCACCTCCGGCACCTTCATCCACGGCAACTACTGGGGCCGGGGCGTCTTCGGCAACTCCAACACCAGCCACGGCTGTGTGGGCCTGGAGGACAAGCAGGGCGCGAACGACCCGGGCAAGCCGGGCGCGTGGTTCTACGACAACTCGCTGATCGGCGATGTCGTGATCGTGAAGAACTCCAAGGACAAGACGATCCAGCCGGACAACGGTCTCAACGGCTGGAACATGGACTGGGCGAAGTGGAAGGCCGGTTCGGCGGTCTGAACCGGTCCCCGCTGAGCTGACATCGCGGGTACGCACCACGAG
>NZ_JBHVHF010000185.1:0-16509 GCF_042800315.1 Streptomyces sp. NPDC057638 | reverse complement strand
TCGGGGTGTACGGGCGGCCGGCCGGCTATCAGGCGCGGGGCCCGCCGCCGACTCTCTCGCGTGCGGGACGCCGGTGCTGGCGGAAATGCGACGTCACGTTTCGGGCGAGTGGGGCGATCCTCCGGTCACGGACCCAACGCGTCTCCGGTCAGGGGGAGATGCCCGGCCCGACTACCCCCGTACCGGGCCGGACCCCGAACAGGAGGACGCCTACCGGTGTTCCGACCGGCGCGGCAGCCAGAGCAGCATCAGCAGCGCGCCGCCCAGCAGGACACACGCGCTCGTACGGAAGGCGAGGGCGTACCCCTCGGCCAGGGCGGCCGGAGCGGTGCTGCCCCCGGTGCGGGTGGCGGCGGCCGTGGAGTAGATCGCGAGACCGAGGGCGCCGCCCATGGTGCGGGAGGTGTTGACCAGGCCGGAGACCAGGCCCGCGTCCCCCGGTTCGGCCCCGGCCGTGGCGAGCGAGGCCAGCGGGGTGGCCGACAGACCGATGCCGAACATCATCAGCACACCAGGGCCGAGGATGGTGGTCAGATAGCCCCCGTCCACCGTCATCAGGGACTGCCAGCCGAAGCCGCCCGCCGCGATCAGCGCCCCGGCGACGGCGATGGTCTTCGCCCCCGCCCGCGCCATCAGCGGCGGCGCCAGCTTGGAGCCGATGACCACGCTCAGGGAGCTGGGGATCAGGGCGAGTCCCGCGTCGAGCGGGGAGTAGCCGAGGACGTTCTGGGCGTAGACGGTCATGAAGAACCACATGGAGAAGGAGGCCGACCCCAGGATCATCATGGTCACGTTGGCGGCGGAGACCGCGCGGGAGCGGAAGAGCTTCAGCGGCATCAGCGGCTGGGCGGTGCGCGCCTCCACGGCGACGAAGAGCCCGAGCAGGGCGAGCCCGCCGAGCAGCGGCACCAGGGCGGCGGCCGTGCCCCAGCCGGACTCCTCTGTCTCGACGATGCCATAGGCGAACGCGGCGAGACCGGCCGTGACCAGGATCGCGCCGGGCAGATCCAGCTTGCGGCCCCGGCCCTGGCGGCTCTCCCGGATCCAGAAGGCGGACCCCAGCAGGAGCAGAGCGCCGATGGGCACGTTGATCAGCAGCACCCAGCGCCAGGAGAGCAGATCGGTCAGCGCCCCGCCGACGAACCCCCCGGCCGCGCCGCCCGCCGCGCCGACCGCCGACCAGGTCCCGATCGCCCGGGTCCGCGCGGCCCCCGCCGGGACGGCCGAGGTCACGATGGTGAGCGTCGCGGGCGCCAGCACGGCGGCGCCCAGCCCCTGGGCCGCCCGCGCGAGCAGCAGCTGCCAGCCCTCCTGGGCGAGCCCGCCCGCGAGGGAGGCGAGGGTGAAGAGCGCCAGGCCGAAGAGGAAGATCCGTTTACGTCCGAAGATGTCGGCGGCCCGGCCGCCGAAGAGCATGAACCCGGCGAAGGCGATGGAGTAGGCGCTGTGCACCCACAGCAGCGCGGTGGTGGAGAGTCCGAGGTCGGCGCGGACGGACGGCAGCGCCACGGTGATGACGGAGACATCGAGCACGACGAGGAACTGACCGGCGCAGGCGGCGAGGATGATCAGCCAGGTGCGGGGGTGGCGCGCCTCGCCGGGGGCGGGGGTCCGGCCTTGACCGGGGCGACCGGGCTGGCCGGGCTGGCCGGGCTGCCCCAGCGGGTCGGGGCGGCCGGACCGGCCCGGGGCGGGTATGCGGGTCCGCGCGCCCGTGCCGGGTGGGGATATCTCCGGTGCCTGGGGGGCCGACAGGGCTTCTGGTGTTTTCGGGGCTTCTGAACCGTCTGAGGGGGCTTGGACCATGCCCGCCATGCTCCCAGCCCACGAGGGTGGCGTACATCCGCATATTCCCCGCCCGGCGGGAGCACGCTCACCACCCCCGCCCGGCGCCGGACCGTACCGACGCGACCCCTCGCCGCCGACACGGCGGGAAAGAGGGGTACGACGGATCAGGGCTGGACATGAGGCCGGATCGCCTCGGCCATCGCGTCCATGCCCGCGTCGTTGGTGTGGAGGTGGTCACCCGCGTCGTAGCCGGGCGACAGCCGGTCCGGGTCCGCCGGGTCGGCCATCACACGGTCGAGGTCGACGACCGCGTCATAGGCGCCGCTGGTGCGGATCCACGCGTTGACCTCCTTGCGGATGGCGTCCTTCGCCTCCGAGTAGTAGCCGAAGCCGACCCCCTTGAACGGCATCAGCGTCGCCCCGACGGCCTTGATCCCCCGCGCCCGCGCCTGCCGCGCCAGCGTCGCGTGCGCCGCGATGAGCTGCTGGGCGGTGACCGAGGGCGCGAGACCGCAGCCGATGTCCGGGGTGCCGGAGGCGCTGATGTCGTTGATGCCCAGCAGGACGACGGCCGTGGTCACCCCCGGCCGGTCGAGTACGTCGTGCCGGAAGCGGCCGAGCCCGCTCTCGCCGAAGCAGGCGGAGTCGGACAGCAGCCGGTTTCCGCCGAGACCGGCGTTGACCACCCCGAGCGGGGAGCCGTCGGCGGCGAGGCGCTCAGCGAGCTGGTCCGGGTAGCGGTTGTCGGCGTCCTGGGTGGATCCGGCGCCGTCGGTGATGGAGTCGCCGAAGGCGACGACCGTGCCGTCGGCGCGCGGCCCGGCCACCTCCACTCCGGCGAGCGCGTAGAGGGACCCGCTGGTCGCGGTGAACGGCTGCCCGGAGGTGTCGTGGGTACGGTCACCCCCGGCCCGGTAGGTGGTGGTCAGTCCCATGTAGTGGAAGGAGACGGGTCCGGTGGGCCGGGCGAAGTGGAACGTGACCGTCAGCTTCTCCAGCGGGCGTACGGGGAGGCTGACCGGGTCCGAGACCCGGTCCCGGCCCGCCGCGACCCGCACCCCGCGCGCCGCCCCGAAGCGCAGGGTCCGCACACTGCCGGGCTGTACGGTGGCGCCGTCCCCGGCACGGGCGACGGTGGCGCCGGTGAGGGCGAGCGGGGCGCTCCCGTACCGGTTGGACACCCGGATCCGCACCTGGCCGCCGCCCGCGCTGACCCGGACGACCTGGCGCAGGCTCTGGTCGGAGAACCCCTCCACCGACCAGTTGTGGGGCCAGGCGGCGAGGGCGACGGGGTACTGGTGGGCCGTGCCCCAGGCGGAGGCCCAGCCGGACGCCCGCCCGGCGACCGCGCGGGGAGCCGTACCGGAGGCTGTACCGGAGCCCGTATCGGAGCCCGTTCCCGCTCCCGTCGCAGCGCCCGGATGGTCCGGCACCGGGGCGGCGGCCCCGGCGGGCGCGCCGGTCAGGGCGAGCGCCAGGGCGGTGGCGGTGGCGAGGGTCACGACGGAGAACCGCCGGAGGGATGGGCGCAGGGATGGGCGCATGAGAACGTGCCGCCTCTCTTGGGGCCCAAGTCACCTGAGCCGCCTATGAGTTCGATACGGGAGCCCCGGGATCGTATGTCCGGCACAGGACATCCACCTAGCACTAAAAGACAGGGATATCCCCATACCCGAACCAATCACCACACACCCCCCGACAACGACGGCGCGCACCCCTCACGGACGGAGCGGCGGCGCCACCACCGCCGCCCCGCCCGATGTCGTGCGCCGGCCCCACCCGGCCCCCGGGACCCGGCGAACCGCTCCGGGACGACGACGGCCGCCGCGCCACGGTCCGAGGTGGGCGGCGGCCATCACGCCGTGGTGACGGGCGAGGCCCCCGCGCCGAGCGCGAGGCGCGTTCGCTCACCCCTCCGGCCACGAACCGGCGTTCCGTACGCGGGCCCGCGCCCCGGGCCCCCGTACGGCAGCGGAGGCCCCCGCCCCGGCCCACCCCACCCCGTACGGCACCATGAACCGACACCGACACCGACGGCAGTACCGGTACCGGAACACCGGTACCGGTACCGGAACCACCACCCACCCGCGAAGGAACCCCATGGCCACCGCCGCACCCCCGCACGAGACCCTCGCCGCCTTCGAACAGGCCACGGGATTCATGCCGCTCGGGGAGGGGCTGGCCCTCCACGCCGCCGCCGTCGAGGCCGCGCGGCTGGGGCTGCCGCTGCTGGAGGTGGGCACCTACTGCGGCCGCTCCACCATCCTGCTCGCCGACGCGGCGCGCGGCGCCGGGGTGAGCGCCGTCACCGTCGACCACCACCGGGGCAGCGAGGAACAGCAGCCGGGCTGGGAGTACCACGACCCGTCGCTGGTCGACCCCGAGGTGGGCCGGATGGACACCCTGCCCCGGTTCCGGCGCACCCTGCACGCGGCCGGTCTCGAAGAGCACGTGGTGGCGATCGTCGGCCGTTCACCGCAGGTGGCACGGTTGTGGAACACGCCCCTGGGGCTGGTCTTCATCGACGGCGGCCACACCGACGAACACGCCACCGGCGACTACGAGGGCTGGGCCCCGCATCTCGCCGACGGCGGACTGCTGGTGATCCACGACGTCTTCCCCGACCCGGCCGACGGCGGCCAGGCCCCCTACCGGATCCATCAGCGCGCCCTGGCCTCCGGCGCCTTCACCGAGGTCTCCGCGAGTGACTCGCTGCGCGTCCTGCGCCGCGGCGGGCCGGGTATCTAGGACACGGGCGTACGATCCCGACCGTGCCGAGGAAGACGGATACACCGGACGGAAGGCGCGCGGCGGGGCGGGTCCGCGCCCATACCGCCGCCGCGTTGGCGGCGACGCTGGTCATGGGCGCTCTGGCGGTCGGGCTGACCTGGTGGGCGACGGACGGCGAGGCGGCGGCGGGCCGCCCGGCCCCCTCGTCGCCCGTACGCCACGAGAACACCCCCACCTCCGTACGGACACCGGATTCCCCCGCCCCCGCACGGACGGAACCGTCCCCGCCCCCACACGGACGCGGCGCCCGGCCCGACGGACCGCTCACCGGCCGGGTCGTCGTCATCGACCCCGGACACAACCCCGGCAACGTCCACCACACCACCGCCATCAACCGTCTCGTCGACGTCGGCACCCACCACAAGGAGTGCGACACCACCGGCACCGCCACCGCCGACGGCTCCACCGAGGCCGCCTTCACCCGCGCCCTCGCCACCGAGCTGGACACCCGGCTGCGGCAGCTCGGCGCGACGGTGGTCCTCACCCACCGGGACGGGGAGCGGGCGTTCGGGCCGTGTGTGGACGAGCGGGCCCGGATCGGCAACCGGGCGGCGGCGGACGCCGTCGTCTCCCTGCACGCGGACGGCGCGGCGGCGGGGCACCGGGGCTTCCATGTGATCCTCCCGGCGGAGGTGGTGGCGGGCGCGGCGGACACCCGGCCGATCACCGGGCCCTCGCGGGAGCTGGGCGAACGGATCGTGGCGCGGCTGGCCCGGGTGGACGGGAGCGCGCCGTCGAACTATGTGGGCGGCGGATCGGGCCTCGACGTACGGTCGGACCTCGGCGGGCTGAACCTCTCGACCGTCCCCAAGGTCTTCGTGGAACACGGCAACATGGGCGACCCCCGGGACGCGGCCCTGCTCGCCTCCCCGGCCTGGCGCGCGGAGACCGCCCGCGCCCTCGCCACCGCCCTCCACGACTTCCTCCTCTGACACCCCCGCCCCCGCGCGGACGGCGGGACGGCGTCACACCCGCGACCGGGACCACACCCAGGAGGTCCGCACCGGGGTCTTTGCCGGGGCCGTCATCGGGGTGGCGATCGGGGTGGCCACCAGGGTCACCATCGGGGCCACGGTCCGGGTCATCACCGGGCCGTCACCGGGTCGCGCGCGGCACGGGTCCGCAGACGCTGAGGGAGGGCAGACGGTAGATTCACCTCCTACGATGGCCCCTGAGCTCCGCGCCGCGCTCACCGCCCCCGGCGGCAGCGAGGACCGCCCCGATGAGACGACCGACGAAGGACTTTTCACGTGAACATCCGCTCCCTCATCCGAGGTGATGGCGTGGTGATCGGAGCAGCGGTACTGCTCTTCATCGCCTCGTTCCTCGATACGTTCGACTGTTCCGGTGCCGGCTGCGACGACGTCCCCAACGCGTGGGACAACGGCTCCCTGCTGATGAGCGTGTATCTGGCGGGGATCATCGCGGCGGCTTTGATCGTGCTCGCGCGGCTGCTGCCCCGTCCGCCGAAGGTCCTGGGGATCGAGCTGGGGCAGCTCGGGCTCGCGCTGGCCCTCTTCACCGCGTGGTCCTCGCTCGGCGCGATCTTCGACCCGGCGGGCTCGCTGGACCTCGACGGTCTGCGGGAGCTGGAGGCGGGCACGGGTCTGATCCTCGGCTTCGTCGGCGCGCTGGTACTGGCGGCGGGCGCGGTCGGCTCCCAGCTGGTGGGCGCGCTGAAGGCACCGCTGATCGGCGCTCCCCGCCCGGCCCCGGCGCCGTACGGGGGGCAGCCGCCGACCGGGTACGGCTACCCGGGCGGCGGCGCCCAGCAGGCCCCGTACAGCGGCCAGCCCCAGCCCTCCTACGGCGGACAGCCGGGGGCGGCGGGCGGCCAGGGCGGCGAGTTCTCCCCGTTCTGGTTCGCGGTGCCGGTGGCCCGTCCCCTCTACGCCGAGGACGGCTCGCCGACGCCGATCGCCGAACTCTCCCCCGGCACCTGGTACCTCGCGGTCGACCAGCGCGGCGGGGGGCTGGTCGCCCAGACCCAGGACGGCCGTCGCGGCGTCCTCCAGGACACCTCCGGCATCCAGCGCGGCTGACCACGACCGGAGAAACCTCAGGGCCGATGGGCCCCCTCCCTTCCCGGGCGGGGGCCCATCGGCCTATTCTGACGCTCCCTCAGAACCAGGGTGTCCGACGGTACGGAGGTGCCGCATGCGACTCGGTCTCGCGCTCGGCTACTGGGGCCGGGGCCCCGACCCGGCCCACCGCGAACTGGTCCAGGAGGCCGAACGGCTCGGCTACGACTCGGCCTGGACCGCCGAAGCCTGGGGCTCCGACGCCTTCACCCCGCTGGCCTGGCTCGCCGCCCACACCACCCGGATCCGGCTGGGCACCGCCATCGCGCAGATGTCCGCCCGCTCCCCCACCGCCACCGCGATGCAGGCGCTCACCCTGGACCACCTCTCCGGCGGCCGGGTCCTGCTGGGACTCGGCCTCTCCGGCCCCCAGGTGGTCGAAGGCTGGTACGGACGCCCCTTCCCCGCCAGCCCGCTGACCGCGACCCGCGAGTACGTGGACATCGTCCGCCAGGTCCTGCGCCGCGAGGGGCCGGTGCGACTCGACGGCAGGTTCCACCAACACCCTTATCGCGGCCCGGACGCCACCGGCCTGGGCAAACCCCTCAAACCCATCACCCACCCCCTGCGCCCCACCCTGCCCCTGCTCCTCGGCGCCGAAGGCCCCCGCAATATCGCCCAGACCATCGAGATCGCCGACGGCTGGCTCCCCCTGTACTGGTCACCACTGCGGCCGGAACTCTACGAACAGACCCTCGCAGGGGCGCGCGAGGACTTCCTCATCGCCCCCATGGCACGGGCCACCGTCTGCGACGACATCGCGGAAGGACTGCTGCCGGTGAAGGCCACCCTGGCCTTCTACATCGGCGGAATGGGCCACACCACCCGTAACTTCCACGCCGACCTGATGGCACGGATGGGCTACGAGGACGAGGCCCGCCATATCCAGCGACTCTTCGCCGACGGACGGCGCGAGGACGCGATACGGGCGGTACCGGACGCGTTCGCGGACGAGATCTCCCTGGTGGGACCCAGGGCCCGGATCGCGGAACGCCTGGAAGCCTGGCGCGCCTCCCGGATCACCGACCTCCTGATCACCGGCGCCACCCCCACCACCCTGCGCGTCCTCGCCGACCTCACCCGCTGAGGACGCGGGGGCGCAGCGGTTGGACGGCTCGCCGTACCGGAAGGCGAAATGGTCCCGGTGGATCCACCCGAACTCGGTCGCGAACCACGTGTTCCCCAGGGAGTTGCGGACCACGCAGTACGGGGCCGTCCACACCCCACCGGGCCGCACCCCACCCCCGCACTCCGCGTGGGGCCCACTCCGCGCGACCGCCGAGGCCCGCACCCACACCACATGATTCGGCTTCCCCCCACCCGGCACCCACCCACACTCCACCCCCACCCCCACCCGCACCGGCTCCGCACTCGCCCCCGTCACGGGAGCCGCCTCCCCTCCCACCACAAACGCGCCCCCGACCACAACCCCGACCAACGCCCGACGCAGCCGCATTCCCCACCCCTCCCGAAGCCCCGGCTCCGTGACCGCGCCCCACGCGCAGGGTCCCGCTCGGGCGTGGCACTTCGGTGGCGCTCAGCGAGAAAGGCGTAACGAGGGTCAGCGGGGTGGTTCGAGAAGGTCGACAGTGGACAGTCCGGTTTCACCGTGGACGAATTGCATGGAGGTTTCGGCGCGGGCGGCCAGATCGAGGGGATCGAGGGCTTCGGTGTAGAAGGCGTGGACGATGCGGTCGAGGCCGGCGCCGAGAAGGGGTGCGGCGGTACGGAGGGAGGCATCGAGGGCGACACCTTGAGTGGCTCCACCGTGAAGGACGATATTGCGGGTGCGGTAGAGGCGCCGCATGGCGATGCGGAAGGCTCTGTTGACCTCTTGGAGCTGGGTACGGGGGTCATTGACCAGGTTGACCATCCGCTGGGCGGCGGCGGTGTCGGTGTACTTCAGGACGAGGGCGCCGGGGCCACGGTCTCGGAGGGCGTCGGCGACGAGGCGGGCGCGTTCCCGGTTGGTCGTGCTGGCGGCGATGGCGTCGAAAAGGGCGTCCGGCTGGGCGGGCTGGTGGTGATGGGCCAGGCTGGTCAGCTCGGCGCGGGGCCATGAGCAGGCGATGATGGCCGCCATCCGGTCGGCGGCGATGGCCTTTCCGGACCGTTCCCCGTCGCCCTTGGGGTCATCGGGGTGGACGAGGAGGGATTCGACGGCAGCCCAGCCGCCGGCCACGGCGGGGGCGAGGGCGCCCCGGTTGCTGGCGACGGCGAGTTCGAGGGCGTCGTCGACGCGCCCCCGGACGTCGACGTTGTAGAGGTGACCCTCATAGACGAGGGAGAGGACGTCGACGCCCCGGGCGGGAGGTTCCAGCGGGATCGGGGTGTCGTGTCCGGCGACCCAGAGGTGGGGCAGCGGCCGGACGCCGCCGCGCCGGTTGCGCAGGAACTCCGACCGGGCGGTCATCCGGTCCACCAGTTGCCGGGCTCGGTCGGCTGCGCCGAGAGGGTCGAGAGCCTTCAGCTGGTAGACAAAGCCGCCGCCGGTGCGGAAGCCCGCCGTGGGGTAGCCGTGATCGCGCAGCCAGGCGACGACCTGGCCCTTGGCAAGCCAGTTCGGCAGTGGCTCGGCGATATCGCGGTGGGGGACTTTGTCGAGGGCGACGAGGACATCGAAGGTACGCGGGCGGGCACGGGCGAGTGCCGCCGCGCTCTCGGCTATATCGGTGATCGTGGCCTGGGCGGTCTTCAGCTCGCGTGCCCAGGCACGCAGGTGCAGCGGGCTGTAGCCGAGGTCGAGGAGGTGAGCGGCGAGGGTCCGGGAGAACCGTTCGGGCTTGACCCGCTTGGTTTCGTCGATCGAGATCGCGGTCACCCAGCGGTCCAGGTACCCGGGGCGCAGATGCCCGATGACCTGCTTGAGCCGTCGCCGTTCAGGGCTGGGATCGGGCAGAGGCTTGCTGAGGAGTGCCGTGATCTCTTTGCGGAGGTCCTTGTCACCGAGACCGGCATGCCGGCCGAGGAGCGCGCGGAGCTCGTTGCGCTGCGAGTCGCAGGCGGAGAGTGACAGCACGCTGTGGGCCTGCCAGTGGCCCGCTTCCCAGAGCTCCTCCAAGGCGAGGACGGAGCCTATGTCCCACAGTCGGCGCGGCCACGGCGTGCGCTCGTCGGCGAAGTAGTCCGACATACGTAAGAGAAAAAGAGAACATGCCGGGCGTACGGATCCTGGGCTGAGGCGGCCATTGCGGCACCCTATCGAAGCCCGAACCGGCATAAGCGGGCGTCGGTGCCTCCGGATATGCGGGAGCCGCGTTCACGCCGTCGCACTGAGCGATACCGACGTAACTCATACCGTCAAGTATCGTGCTACGTTGTTCGAAGACTTGAAGGGGCACTCGCCGTCATGGCCACTGCCCCTCTTTTCTTTGGTCCGCGCGGCTGCACTGTAGCCGCGCGGACCTTTTGCGTCACCTGCGCCTGTCGCATACGCGACAGGCCAGCCCGCCGGAGAGGCTCCCCCTACCTCGGTCTATCCCCGCGCCTGCGGGGCCCACACCTCCTGACCTGTGGTTCTACCCGCCGGTAACCCCATTTTCATTCGGTAGAGAATCCCCAGCGTGCGCGGACCAAGCTACCGAGCAACACAGGGCCCGGCCCGCACACCCCCGCACCCCCCTCACCCCCCGCAGCACTCCGGCCCCAGCCCCCACGGCAGCCGCGCACCCCCGAAGACCGCTGTCGTGGCCTCGTCGCCGCCCAGTGCGGCGACCGCCAGCAGCAGGGAGCCCGCGGTCCAGGTGGTCTGTTCGTGGGGCCAGATGGCCTGGTCGGCGCCCTCGAAGACGTAGCCGGTCCAGTAGAGGCCGCCGTCGGCGCGCAGGTGGCGCAGGGACTGGAGGATTTCCAGGGCGCGGTCGGATTCGCCGATCGCCCAGAGGGCGAGGGCGAGTTCGCTGCTTTCGCCGCCGGTGACCCAGGGGTTGGGGACCACGCAGCGCACGCCGAGGCCGGGGACGACGAAGTCGTGCCAGCGGCTCTCGATGCGGGCCTGGGCGTCGGGGCCGGTGACCGCGCCGCCGAGGACCGGGTAGTACCAGTCCATCGAGTAGCGGTCCTTGTTGAGGAAGCGCTCGGGGTGGTGCTGGATGGCGTGGGCGAGGGCGCCGGTGGCCAGTTCCCATTCGGGTTGGGATTCGCCGCGTTCGTCGGCGATGGCGAGGGCGCAGCGCAGGGCGTGGTGGATGGAGGAGCAGCCGGTGAGGAGCGCGTCGTGGACGGGGGTGCCGTCGGCCTCGCGCTTCCAGCCGATCTCGCCGCCGGGTGCCTGGAGCTGGAGGACGAACTCGATGGCCCGCCAGACCACGGGCCACATCCGGTCGAGGAAGGACTCGGAGCCGGTGGCGAGGTAGTGGTGCCAGGTGCCGACGGCGACGTAGGCGCAGAAGTTGGTCTCGCGTCCGAGGTCGGTGGGGCGTTCGGGGTCGCCGTCCTGGTAGGCGGCGTACCAGGAGCCGTCGGGGTTCTGGTGCCGTTCCAGCCAGGCGTACGCGCGTGCCGCGGCGTCGTGTTCCCCGGCGGCGTCCAGCGCCATGGCGGCCTCGACATGGTCCCAGGGGTCGAGGTGGTGCCCGGCGAACCAGGGGATGGCGCCGTCGGGCCGCTGGACGGCGGCGAGCGCGGCGACGGTCTCGGCGGCCTGGCCGACGGTGAGGACCCCGGGAAGGATGAGGTGTTCGGTGCGCGGTGCGCGGGGGGAGGTGGTCACGCCTTCGTCCGGGGAGGGTGCGGCTTGGTGGCGTAGGCGACGAAGCTCTTGCCGAGGACGGGGTTGAGGGCCTTCTCGGCGAGCCGGGTGGCCAGCGGCTTCTTCATGATGTCCCAGACCAGGAGCTTGTGGTACGCCTTGACCGGCAGCGCCTGGTCGTTGTCGACGCCGAAGGCGCACTTGAGCCACCAGTAGGGGCTGTGCAGGGCGTGCGCGTGGTGGGTGCCGTAGGGGACGAGTCCGGCCTCCTCGATCCTGGCGAGGAGTTCGTCGGCCTTGTAGATGCGGATGTGGCCGCCCTCGACCTCGTGGTAGGCGTCGCTGAGCGCCCAGCAGACCCGTTCGGGTCCGTACCGGGGGACGGTGACCGCGATCCGGCCGCCCGGCTTGAGCACACGGACCATTTCGGCGAGGACGCCCTTGTCGTCGTGGATGTGCTCCATGACCTCGGAGATGATCACGACGTCGAAGGAGTCGTCGGGGAAGGGCAGGTTGAGCGCGTCGCCTTCCATGGCGGTGGCGGTGGCGCCCTGGGGTGCCTCCCCGGCCTCGTCCATGGCGGCGAACCACTTGGCGACCTCGCGGATCTCCTCGCTGTTGCGGTCGAGGGCGACGACCCGGGCGCCCCGGCGGTAGCACTCGAAGGCGTGCCGCCCGGCGCCACAGCCGAGGTCGAGTACCCGGTCGCCGTGGGCGAGCGGGAATCGGGAGAAGTCGACGGTCAGCACGGGGTCCCGCTTTCGTGGTGGGGTGCGCGGCCGGGGTCGGGGAGTGCGCGGCCGGAGGGTGGGGCGGCGCTGAGGGCGGCGGTGGTGACGGGTCTGCCGCGCCGGGCGATGGCGGCCCGGTAGAGGGCGGCGGTGCCTTCGGCGGCCCGGGCCCAGGTGAACCGTTCCAGCACCCGCTGGCGCCCGGCCGCGCCGAGCCGGGCCCGCAGCTCCGGGTCGGCCAGCAGCTTCCCGAGCGCCACGGCGAGCGCGCCCGCGTCGCCGGGGGGTACGGCGAGGCAGGTCTCGCCGTCGGGACCCGCGACCTCGGGGATCGCTCCGCCGGTGGTGGCGACCAGCGGGGTCCCGGTGGCCATGGCCTCGGCGGCGGGCAGCGAGAACCCCTCGTAGAGCGAGGGCACACACGCGATCTGGGCCCCGCGCACCAGGTCGACCAGTTCGGCGTCGGAGATGCCCTTGACGAACTCGACCCGCTCGCCGAGCCCGTGCCGCTCGATCATCCGCGCCACCGGCCCGTCCTCGGCCCGCTTGCCGACGACGACGAGATGCGCGTCGGGATGGCCGGTACGGAGTTGGGCGAGCGCCTCGACCAGGTACACCAGCCCCTTGAGCGGCACGTCGGCGCTGGAGGTGGTGACGATCCGGCCGGGCACCTCGGGCACGGCCGGGTCGGGGGCGAAGAGTCCGGTGTCGGCGCCGATCGGGACCACATGGACGCGGTCCTCCCGTACGCCGAGGTGGTCCACGATCTCCTGCCGGGAGGAGCCGGAGACGGTCAGCACCGACGGCAGCCGCCGGGCCACGCGCCGCTGCATCCGGGTGAAGCCGTACCAGCGGCGGACGGAGGCACGGCGGCGCCAGTCGGCGGCGGCGTCCAGTTCCAGCCGGCGGTCGACGGTGATGGGGTGGTGGACGGTGGTCACCAGGGGCGCGCCGAGGTCGGCGAGGAGTCCGTAGCCGAGGGTCTGGTTGTCGTGGATGACGTCGAAGTCACCGCGCCGGGCGGCGAGATGGCGCCGGGCCCGCAGCGAGAAGGTGAGCGGCTCGGGGAATCCGCCGGTCCACATGGTGCCGACCTCCAGCGCGTCGACCCAGTCGCGGTACTCCTCGCGGCGCGGGGTGCGGAAGGGGTCGGGGCTGCGGTAGAGGTCGAGGCTGGGCAGCTCGGTGAGGGTGACGCCGTCGGCCTCGTCGAGGACGGGATAGGGCTGGGCGCCGATGACCTCGACCCGGTGTCCGAGGCGGGCCAGCTCGCGGGAGAGATGGCGTACGTAGACGCCCTGCCCGCCGCAGAACGGGTTCCCCTTGTACGTCAGGAGCGCGATGCGCAGCGGCCGTTCACCACCGTCGGAGGCGCGGGCCCCGGAGGTCTCGGATCCCTGGTGGGGGCCGACCTCGATGGCCTCAGCGGTCACTCACGGCCCCCTTCTTTCCCGTGTTTTCGCCGGAGCGTAACCGCTCGCGCTAATCTAGAACAAGTTTCAGACTTGATCGCTCGACGAGCTTTGAATCTACCCGCAGGTAGCTCCGGCGGGAGGGCTGGATCAGGTGATTCGCGCCACGGCGGGGACAGCCACGGAGACAACCACGGGAACGGCCCCGGCAACGGCAACGGGGACGGCCACGGAGACAGTCCTGAGGACCGTCATGGGGAACGGCAGAGATCCAGAACGGGGACGGAAGAGATGAGAACCCACGCGACCCCGCCCACGCCACCGTCACCACCGCTGACGGAGCGCCAGGAAGCCCGCCGCCGCCGCATCCTCCAGGCGAGCGCGGAGCTGGCGAGCCGGGGCGGGTTCGACGCGGTGCAGATGCGCGAGGTCGCGGAGGTGTCCTGTGTCGCCCTCGGCACGCTCTACCGCTACTTCCCCTCCAAGATCCATCTGCTGGTGGCCACCATGCAGGCCCAGCTCGACGGCCTCCACACCACCCTCCGCAAGCGCCCCCCGGCCGGGGAGAACCCGGCGGAGCGGGTCGCCGAGACCCTGATGCGCGCCTTCCGCGCGCTCCAGCGGGAGCCACAGCTCGCGGACGCGATGGTGCGCTCCCTGACCTTCGCGGACCGCAGCGTCAGCCCCGAGGTGGACACGGTCTCCCGGCAGACGACCGCGATCATCCTGGACGCGATGGGCCAGGAGCACCCGACGCCCGAGCAGCTCTCGGTGGTACGGGTGATCGAGCACACCTGGCACTCGGCCCTGATCACCTGGCTCTCCGGACGGGCCTCGATCGCCCAGGTGAAGATCGACATCGAGACGGTCTGCCGCCTCATCACCCTCACGGACCCGGCGGGCCCCGGCGCGGAGCCCGGGCGCCGGGGCTGAACGGCTGCGGACTGAGCCGACCTGGCGGCGTCGCGGCCCGAGCCGTCGCGGATGCGAGATCCACAGGCGCGAGATCCACAGGCGCCAGACCCATGGCCGCGAGCCCCACGGGCGGAAGCGACCGCGGCCTCAGTCCTCCGGCGGGAAGACCGGCGCCCCCGAGGGGTGCAGGGAGATACGGATCGCCTCCACCGGGCAGTTCTCCGCCGCCGAGAGCACCCCGTCGCTCTCGTCCGTCTCCTCCGTCACAGGGTGCGCCTGGCGGGCGCCGTCCAGCCGGAAACCCTCCGGCGCCGTCCCCGCGCACATGCCCGATCCGATGCAGACGCCCCGGTCGACCTCGACCCGCCAGCGGTCACCCATCCGTTCGCCTCCGTCGCCTCCGTCGCGCACCGAACGTGGTTCCGATGGCCCTCACTCCGTGCGGGCGTCCGCCGTGCCGCCTTCGGCGCTCGTGTACCCGGCGGGCAGATGGACCATCTTGTGCTCCAGGTACTCACCGTATCCCTCGGGGCCGAACTCCCGCCCGACGCCGGAGTCCTTATAGCCCCCGAACGGCCCAAGCATGTCCACACTGAAGGTGTTGACGCAGAAGGTGCCCGTCCTGATCCGGCGGGCGAAGTCGATGCCGCGTTCGACATCGGCGGTCCAGACGGAGCCGCTGAGACCGTAGGCGGAGTCGTCGGCGATCTTGGCGGCCTCGGTCTCGTCCCCGTACGGCAGCAGACAGACGACCGGGCCGAAGATCTCCTCGCGGGCGATCCGCATCCCGTTGTCGACCTCGCCGAAGAGTGTCGGCTCGACGTACCAGCCCCGGTCGAGCCCGTCGGGCCGGCCGCCGCCGACGAGGAGTTCGGCGCCCTCCTGGCGGCCGGAGGCGATGTAGTCGAGGCTGCGGCGGCGCTGGCGTTCGGCGACCAGGGGGCCGACCTGGGTGGCCGGGTCGAGGGGGTCGCCGACGGTGAGGGCGGAGGCGGCGGCCGTGAGGGCCCCGGCGATCTCGTCGTAGCGTTCGCGCGGGGCGAGGATCCGGGTCTGGGCGACGCACGCCTGGCCGTTGTTCATCCAGGCGGCGGGGACGAGCTGGGCCAGGGTGGCGTCGAGGTCCGCGTCGGGCAGGATCACGGCGGCCGACTTGCCGCCGAGTTCCAGGGTGACCCGGGAGAGCTGTCCGGCGGCGACGGCCATGACCCGTCTGCCCGCCGCGACGGAGCCGGTGAAGGAGACCTTGTCGACGCCGGGGTGGCCCACCAGGTACTCGCTGACCTCGCGGTCGGCGGGGAGGATGGAGAGCACGCCTTCCGGGAGCCCGGCCTCGCGGGCGATCTCGGCGAGGACGTAGGCGTCGAGGGGTGTCTCGGGCGCGGGCTTGAGCACCGCCGTACACCCCGCGAGCAGCGCGGGCGCCAGCTTGGCGGCGGCGATGAACTGGGGCACGTTCCACGGCACGACGGCGGCGACGACCCCGACCGGTTCCCGGCGGACGAGCACCGGTCCGAGCACTCCGGCGCGGTGTTCCTCGTAGCCGAAGTCCCGGGCTATGCCCAGGTAGGTGTCCCACACCAGCATCGCGCCGAGCCCCTGCGCCAGCACGCTCCAGGAGTAGGGCGAGCCGTTCTGCGCGCTGATCAGACGGGCCAGTTCGTCATGGCGGGCGCCGATGGCGTCCTTGATCCGGCCGACGACCTCGATCCGCTCCGCCAGCGGTGTCCTGGGCCAGGGGCCCTCGTCGAACGCCCGCCGGGCGGCGGCGACCGCGCGGTCCACATCGGCGCGGGAGGCGGCCGGGACCCGGCCGATGACCTTCTCGGTGTGGGGTGAGACGACCTCGATCGTCCCGGTGCCGAGGGGGTCGGTGAACTCCCCGCCGACGAAGAGGCTCCCGTGCTCGACAAGGCCCCCGGAGGGGTGAGTGTCCGCCGTTCGCTCGGTCATGGACCAGCCTCCCAGCCACGTACCCGCCACTGACATCTTCTGACGCCTCGTCAGAACTGATATCAGTTCTCCTGACGGCGGGCAATGCGCCGGACGACCCGCACAGCGGGCGATGCCCGGACGTCCCGCGCCGCCGTGGGCCACGGGCC